>JBBQQS010000575.1:0-3142 GCA_038215525.1 Bryobacterales bacterium | reverse complement strand
GCAGGTTGGGGTGGATCTCCCAATCGAAGTCATGTAAGAGCGCGGTGACACGCCATTTCTCCTCGTCCTCGCCGAACTCACGGGCATAGGCGGCCACGCAGGTTTCGACGGCTAAGGCGTGTTTGCGCAGGCTTTCGGACTGCACAAACTCGCACATCAAACTCCAGGCTTCTTCTCGGGTCATCTTTGTACTATAATCAGAATTGTCCGCACGATGTGGGCCTGTGGCGCAGTTGGGAGCGCGCTTCCATGGCATGGAAGAGGTCAACGGTTCGAACCCGTTCAGGTCCACCAATCCCCCGTTTACCTTTGTGACCTTCGCCGAAGAACTCGCCGAACTCCTGCCAGCTGACCTGCCCCACCGCGACCGCTGTATCTCAGTGTGCGCCCGCCACCTCGACTTGATCGTCGAAGCCAATCAAACCTTGAACTTAACGCGTATCCTGGGCGAGCGCGAGGCGGCCATCAAGCACGTGTTGGACGCGGTTATACCCTGGCGGCTTTTCAAGACCGCCAAACGCGTCGCTGACTGCGGGACAGGTGCCGGATTTCCCGGCATCCCCCTGTCGGTGGTGCTGCCGGAGACGCAATTCTTCCTACTCGAATCGGTCGGCAAGAGAGCCCGCTTTGTGGAGACGGCGTTGGCGACCCTGGATCTCGCCAACGTGGCCGTGGTGCCGTTGCGGGCCGAGGAGTGGCTGAGCAAGCATCGAGTGGACCTGATCACGCTGCGGGCCGTGGCGCCGCTGGAGAAGACCATCCCGCTTCTGGCTCACGCGCTGAAGGGCGGTACGCGGGCGCTGCTTTACAAAGGCCCGGACGTAGAAAATGAAATCGCCCAGGCCGGGGAAGAGGCACGCAAACGACGCATCCAGGTGCAAGTCGTGGAACGCTACCAACTTCCCGAAGGCCTGGGCTCCAGGTCCATCGTGCAGCTGTCGGCTTAAAGGCGGCCAGCGCCCAAGCCGCCGAGGCGGCAGGAGCGGCAGATGCCGAAGCCGCTGCCGTTGGCGTTGATGAAGTTGCACAGCTGGGTTAAGCGGTTGAGTTCGCCGGCGCTGAGGCTGGCCGGGGCGAACGGGGTCTCTGTGATTTGGATGTCTCCGGCCGATGTCCCGACGTGGGCGGTGGTGCCATAGGCGAGCATGCCGGAGGAACGATCGCCCACGCTGGCGGCCGAGGCGGTGCAACTGCCACCGACGGGCACGCTAGCCAAAAGTTTCACCACCAGGGAGGTGGGGACGGCCGGGGTGAGGGTGTTGCTGATGAGGTCCTGGCGGGCGGAGAGCGAAACCAAGCCATTCGGCGTGACCGGGCAGGAGCAGCAGGAGACCATCTGTTCATCAGGCGAGAAGGCGTAAACGTTGACGCAGAGGGCGCCGGTAGTGCTGGCGCTGGTACCGGCGGCGAGGCCCGCGCCGCGAGCGCCGGAGTTGGTGATGTTGATCACCGAGTCGCTTAGGTTCAGGTTCGAGGTATAGCGAACCTGGAAGGAACTGTCATTCGTGCGGTCGATGGTGTCCACCGAGATGTTGTCGAGGTTGACACCCTGCCAGGTGCGGAGGGTGATGGAGCCGTTGGTACGGCTGCGGTCGGTCCCCGTGAGGATCAGCACGTTGTTCACGAAAAGGCGAATGGTGCCATCCGGATAAAACTCCTGGCGGACGCGAAAGCGGGTGTTGGCCGCGACGCTAGTGGGCGTGGTGCCGAGGCTGGTGCCAACGCTGTTCACAAAAGCGGTTTGCACGTCGACCGCGTTGTCGCTGCCGGTGGGGAAGACGCCGGCGGAGTAGCCATTCATCGGACCTACGGTGCAGCTGCCCAGCGTGTCGTAGAGGCCCCAGATGTTGAAGTCACCCTGCGCGGCATCCTGTATGGTGACATCCACCGAAACACTCAGTCCGCGTTCCCGACTAAAGTTAGTGTTGCCGCCAACCTGACCCAGTTGCATGCAGCCGCTGAAGAGGTTCAGCACGCCGCCCGCGACGATGGCCGTACCCGCCTGGACGACGAAGTTCGCAGGAACCGCGCCGCCGGAAAAGTCTTCCGTAAGAAGATTGACTTGCGCGGAGGCAATGCCCGCCAGCGCCAAGGAAAAGATGATTGCTCGCTTCATAATTTGTTTTACTTTACTCCAAAGAATTTACCTTGGCGAGGGAAATATTCCAGGCATCGGTAACCGGAAGTAGGATCCAGTACTGAGATTGGTACCTATAGAACTTTAGGTGGATGCCAAGAAACTACCGTGTTATCAATAGATAAGGGCTAAGCGCTGCGCAGCCTGGGATTTAGTAAGTGAGGTTAGTACTACGAATACTATAGAGGATGAAATCCAGCCGACAGTACTTTCTATTTCTTGCCAGCCGCTTGGCCGGCGTCGTAGCACTGCATTTCAAGGCCGAGCGCCCAGCGGCGCTGAAAGCCTTTCCAATAGCCATTCTCACCATTGCTATATTTACTGCCGGCGGCTTGGCCGGGTTGCAGGGGCCAGGCGGCGTCGCCGGCGCGCTTTTGGCCGGGGTGCAAGTAAGGACGGCGGCTTTCGTCGCCTTTGAGATAGAGGTCCAGGAAGGCGCTGGCGAAGTGCTGGTTGATGGCGAGGATCCGGTCCTTGCGCCAGACGGGTTCTTCGAAGCTTTCACGGGCGGTGAAGTCGAGGTTGATGCCGGTGGGGGCAGGGTTGCCACCGACGTTGTGGCGGGCGTTTTCGTAAACCAGCATGCAGCGCTCGGAGTTTTTGGCGCCTTCGAAGGCACGCTTGACGCCCTTCTCGTAGCCGGAGACGTCGTCCTGATCGCCGACGATGAAGAGGGACGGGAGCGTGAGACCTTCGAGGCCCTTGTCGTCCCAGCTATTCATCTGGGCGCCCCAGGGGGCGATGGCGATGATGGCTTTCAGGTTTGCGGGCCGGCGGCTGGCGAACTTTTCGTGGCCGGCGGTGAAGGGTTCGAGGTAGTTTCCGGGGACCATGGAGGCAACCGGGGACTTGGGATTGTAGCCGGCGCCGGCGCTAGTGAGGGCGCCGTAGCCGCCCATCGAATAGCCGATGATGGCGGCCTTCTCGCCGTCGATGGGGAGGCCTTGGGTCTGCTTACTGAGGCGCTCGAGGACGAAGAGCTGGTCGGCGGAGCGGTTGAGCAAG
>JBBQQS010000574.1:0-3148 GCA_038215525.1 Bryobacterales bacterium | reverse complement strand
AGCAAACCAGTAGAAAGAAGCCACCATCGGCGGAGGCGATTGCCCAGCTTGCCGATAAGGGCGAGAGCGTCCTGTCATTTTACAAAGGGCAGGGCCGCATGGTTCATCCTGAGACCGTGCAGCCGATTCAGCGAGTCAAACTGGATGTCACCGCCGGGATGCTGGAAGAATTGGACCGCGCCGCCGAGAGTCTCAATGTGAGCCGGCAGGCGGTGATCGAAACGCTGGTGCGTCAGGCGCTCGACCAACACTATCTGGCACAGCAACATCGACAGCGGTAAATCTGAAAATAGTCTAGTCGCACCCTACCGCCACCTAACCGAAGATCGAGGCCGCGCCCGCTCTGCGTACCAGCGGACGAGGGCAAACATGACTCAGTGCACCGGACCTGGGTGACGAACAGCGGACCTCCGCTTCCGTGGCCGAAAGTCATCGGCTAGGAGCTCGTTCATTTGCTGCTGGGAAAACTCCTCCGGATCGAAGCCCTCCCCGACCCACTCCCGAAATTCGCGATGTCGAGGATGCTGGCGATCGGCGAGCGCCATTAGCAATTCCTGATACCCATGGGGTCCCCCGCTGTCCTCCAGCGGACCAAACGCCGCCAAATCGGCGGCTGGATGCCGTCCAGGGCCATAGGCACCTGGTAAACTTCGGGCGGAATCGGTTTCTTAACGGGCACCGCCCGTCAGCTTAGCAAAGATTGGCCAAGTCTCACGAAATCCTGGGAAAGTGCGGGTTTTCGATTAGGCCGAAGCGGTGGCCGAAAGGGTCCTGGATGATAGCTTTGCGGACGCCCCCTCCCACGTCTTCCATGCCGGTAAGGTCGCGGGCGCCGTTTTGGAGGAAAGTGCTGAGCGCGGCAGCGAGGTCGGCGACGCCCCAGTAGACGTAAGTCGAGCCGGGCGTGTCGGCGGCCGAAGCATCGGGGACGAGGCCGAATTCGTAGCCGCCGAGGTTGAAGCCGACGTAAAAGGGCTCGTCAAAATAAGGGGCCACGCCGAGGGCGCGAGCATACCAGTCGCGTACGTCGGCGAGATTGTGGGGCTTGACGTGGAGTTGGGCGGTGCGGAGGCCGAGGATCATAGGGTGGGTCCGGAGAAGGGTCCGCGGGCGTCTTCGAGGCGGATGGCGAGGTCGAGCAGAAGCTCTTCCTCCCAGGGCCGCCCGATGAGTTGGATGCCGATGGGGAGGCCCTCGGGAGAGAGGGTCCAGGGAATCACGACAGCCGGTAAGCCGAGGAGGTTGGCGGGGTAAAGGGGCATCATAGCTTGGAAAAGTCCGATCTCTTTGCCGTCGGTCGGGTACCGGCGGGCGCGGTGCGCGAAGGCGGTGGTGCCGGCAACGGGCCACAGCAGCACGCCGTAGTCGCGCATCTGAAGCAGCAGTTCAGCCCGCATGCGGTCCCGCGCGGCGAGGTTCAGCACCACTTGTTTGGCCGTCGGTAAGGGGCGGCCTTCGAGCTGATGGAGCAGTTCCGTACCGGTCCAATGGGCGATGTCTTCGTGGCCGGCGATGGTGTCGCGCATAAACTCGGCGGACAGTTCGCTGAAGAAGAACGACCACAGATTGGGGGCTTTTTCGAGGCCCGTGGGCGCCCAGGCGTCGACTTCGAGATGGAGGCTCTTCTCGCAGACACGCGCACAGTCCTTGACGGCCGCGGCGATCGCGGCGCTGACGGGCACCGTGCCGAAGCGATCGGCAAAGCCGATCTTGAGGCCGCCGAAGTTGGCGATTTGACGCTCCATAGGGACAGAAAAAGGGTCTTGATCGTCGTAACCAGAGACGACGTCGAAGAGCAAGCGCAGATCGCGGGCGTTGCGCGCCATCGGTCCGGCGACGCCCAAGAGGCCGCCAGGATGACAGATGCGCGGCTCATGCCCGGTAGCGGGGACGCGGCCAGGCGTCGGCTTCAGCGCCGCAATGCCGGTCGCCTGCGCGGGCCAGCGGACACTGCCGCCGCCATCGGAGCCCATGCCACCGGCCGAGCAGAAGCCAGAAATGGCAGCCGCTTCGCCACCGCTTGAGCCGCCCGGCGTGCAATCCAAATTCCAGGGATTGTTGGTGCGCCCGATGATGTGGTTGTCGCTTTCGTAGTTGGCGAGAAACTCGGGCGTGTTGGTTTTGCCGATGACGATAGCCCCGGCGGCCTCAAGGCGCGCGACGCAGGTGGCATCGGCCTTGGCGACATGGTCAATCCGGAAGCGGCTGCCGCAATAGGTGGGCTGGCCGGCAATGTCGAAGCTATCTTTGATCGAGACCGGAATACCCGCCAAGGGGCCATGGAGAGGCTGCTGGGCGCGGGCGCGGGCGCGCTCAGCGTGGACGGCGACGAAGGCGTTGAGCTTCGGATTCACGGCTTCGATCCGGGCGAGATAGTCGTCCACCACCTCAAGGGGCGACACGCGGCCGTTCGCCAGTTCGTCACGAAGCGCGGAGAGTGAAAGCTGGTGCAGCATGCCGAACACCAGTCTAAGGGATAAACTAGAGATGGAGAACAATTGACGGTCCCAACGTTTGCTGAAGCGCGTAGTTGTGTCCTCGAAAAGATCCGGGTGCGGGTGCCGCGGGTCGAGCGGGTGGAGATATTGGCAGCCGCCGGAAGGGTGCTGGGCTTGGATCTGGCGGCCGACCGCGACTATCCGCCCACGGCCAGATCGGTGCGCGACGGCTTCGCGGTAAGGTCTGCCGACTTGCCCGGGCGTTTGCGGCTCATCGGCGAGGTGCGCGCCGGAGAGAGCTACAAGGGCAGTGTCGGTCGTGGCGAGACCGTGGAGATCATGACCGGCGCGCCGCTGCCCCAAGGGGCGGACCAGGTGATCATGGTGGAGCATGTCCACCGCGAAGGCGATTTCATCGCCGTCGAAGCGATGCCCAAGCCCGGCGACAACTTCAATCCCCAGGGCGCCGAAGCCGCCGCAGGGCAACGCGTACTGCATACTGGTCAGCGCCTCGGCTACCCGCAGATCGCGCAACTCGCCAGCATTGGTGTCACCCAGGTGCCCGTCTTTGCGAAGCCGCGAGTGGCGATTCTGGCCACCGGCGACGAATTGGTACCCGTGGACGCGACGCCGCGGCCCGATCAGGTACGCAATTCGAACGCCTATTCTCTGGCCGTCCAAGTGCAACGCGCCGGCGGCGAGCCGATCTT
>JBBQQS010000573.1:0-3158 GCA_038215525.1 Bryobacterales bacterium | reverse complement strand
CGTCATGCGCAGGACGTAGGCCGTCCACCGGGCCAGGTCCGGCACAAAGGTCCCGAGCCAAACCAGGGCCTGATCCACGTACGGCAGGGATTCGGCAGTTACAAAGGTGATGGGCTTTAGTTTGAGGGTTACTTTGATGGTCATCGCTGATTGGCTTCGCTTTACGAAGCTACCTACAGGTGTAGATCGGGGGGGTGCCGATGAAACTTTATTATCGCCCAGAGAAACAATAAGGGCCAGTCCAAAATGGAACTGGCCCTTAATTTTTTACAGCTGGGAATTTACTTCCGTGGCGCCATCACCTTGGGGGTGGCCAGGTAGCCGACAATCTGGTCCTTCTTCACTTCCATCACCACGATTTCATAGGGTTGGCGGGCCTTCGAGGTGTAGAACTGGACGGGCTCGCTGACGCCTTTGTCCTTCTTCTCCACCTTCTTGTCGTCGGCGGTGATCTCGACCGTGTACTTGTTGCGCTTGTTGTCGGTCTTCTTCAGCTGCATCAGGATGTCGCCGATGCGCTGCGGCGCTTTCGTCTTGCCGAGGTTGAATTCGAAGTAGTTGCGCTCGCCCAAAGCCTTTAGGGCTTGCAGTTCCGTGCCGTTGGTGGCGATAAGGCCACTCTGGACGCCCAAGTCGCCCTGAGTCGCCTTCAGGCTGTTGATAGTCTTGTCGAGCTCGCTCTTGGTGCTTTTGACTTCTTCCTTCACCGCGCCGACATCGGTCTTCACTTCGCCGATCCTGGCGCTGGCTTCGGTGCTGACGCGCTCGGTTTCCTTCTTCACCTTATCAAACTCTTCGGCGACGATTTGCTTCTGCTTCGACACTTCGAGGCCAATGGCTTTGGTAAGGGATTCGGCGCGGGCGACGGCCTGCTCCTTAGCCTGGCCTACGGCCATGGCGGCTTGACGCTGTGCCGTTTCCAGCTGCCCCTGCAAGGTCTCCTGGTTGCGGCGGCTGGCTTGGGCAGATTGCGAGGAGGCAATCTTCAAGGCTTCGACGTCTTCCTTATAACTTTTCTCCACCTCGATCACTTTGGTGTTCAGCTTGTCGGCCTGGACAAACTGATATATGAGGCCGCCAAACAGTGCCACCACTGCTCCGATCAGGATCGGTTGTACCACGCTCTTGCTTTGGGGTTGGGGTTGGCCGTAGTTGGGATCTGGGCTCATGGAATGTTTCTCTCTTTCTCTCTCGGAAACGCCCATTTCGACACCGGGCGCGGGCAATTTCGATATGTTAGCATTGGCGACTTCGGGATCGCTCTTTTGCCTGCATCTCATGACGCAAATGAGGGGCCCTAGGTTGCGAAGTTTACTTCATCGGCCTGAGAACGGGGAAATCTGTGGCGAAATGACTCGTTTACGGCTCAAACTTTGCCGCGGCCCAGTAGCCTTCGCGCGTCCGCACTTCTAAGTTGCGCCGCTTTACGGCCACCTGCAGCTTATGCCAACCAGCGTCTTGCCGGGTTTCCGTGGTGGGCGAATAGCTAAGCAGGTACTGGCTATGCAACTCCTCGCCCAGTCGCTGGATGGCCTCTTCGAGCCCCTTCAGATTGACGAACGAGTACTCCTTGCCGCCGGTGTACCTGGTATACGCCTCTTGCGGATTTGCCACAAACACGGCCTTCACTGCGGTGAAGATCTCCTTGAGGACCGGTGTGTAGTTGCCGTAGCCGCCGCCCAGGCCATTCTGCATCGCCGTCGTCGGCGTGTCGAGCCCGCCGGGCGACGACATGCGCGTCCCCACGGGAAACGCATCTGGCCGCGGGATAGGCGTCTTCGCCGCTAGCTGGTTCACCCAGCGCGACATGTTCACCGGGTAGACAATCACGTTCTCGAATTCGAGCTTATACAGCGTGTCCTTAACGCGGCCTTCGCTGCCGCGGTCCTGCGTCTCGCTAATCAGCAGCAGAACGCGGCGGCGGCTCTTGTCCGTACGGCCTAACATCCGCGTGGACTCCATCACGGCGTCGTTGAGGCGAACCGTATTGCTGCCTGGCCGTAGTTTGCCGAGGGCTTCTTTTACCTTGGTGAAGTCGTTGGTGAAGCCTTGCAGCAGTTGCAGACGATGGTCGAATGCGAGGACGGCCACTTCGCCTTGTTCGCCGGTCACCACGGGCTCAATCATGCTGCCGATTCGCGCAATCGTCGGCAGCACCTTCTCCGTCTGGGCGCTGTTCTGAATGGCGATCACCAGGGAGATGGGGATGAAGCTGATATCGACTGCGATTTTCTGTTGCCGGTCGTTGTCAAAGAGCTGGAAGTCCTCGACGGTGAGGCCGGGGACAAAGCGTCCGTTCCGATCGAGCACCGTGGTGGGCGCGATCACCTCGGAAGTGCTGGTGCGGATGATGGGTTCGCCGACGGCGGGTCCAGCGGCCGGTGGGGTCGTGGCGGGCTGCTGCGCGGCTAGCTGCGTGGCGCCTGCGAGGGAGAGGGTAAAGTCGCGTCGTTTCACGTGGTCTTCCTTTGGTAATCACCGCTCTTGCCGCCGGTCTTGGTCAGCAAGTAGACGTCCTGAATTTCGATGCCTTTGTCGAGCGCCTTGGTCATGTCGTAAACCGTGAGCGCCGCCACGGTGGCGGCGGTGAGCGCTTCCATTTCGACGCCCGTACCGGCCGTGGTCCGCGCTTCGGCCACAATCTCCACGCCGGTCGCCTGCACCGTGATATCGATACTGACGTGGCTCAAGGGCAATGGGTGACACATGGGAATCAAATCGGCGGTCTTTTTCGCGGCCATGATGCCTGCAATACGCGCCGTCTCCAGTGGATCGCCCTTGGGATTCCGCGGCAAGGCCGCCATCACCGCCGCATTCATCCTCACTGAGGCATGGGCGCGAGCGGTTCGCAGAGTGTCCGCCTTGCCTGACACGTCCACCATCCGCGCCTGGCCGTGTTCGTCGTAATGGGAGAGCTGGCTCATTGCGGCAACACCCGGATCCAGTCGCCGGCGGCGTAATCGTCGCGCTCCGGGTCCGACACGGTGAAGCAATTGGCCCGCGCCACGGCGGCAACGTCTCCGGAGCCTTTCCAGGCGATCGGCGTCACGCTGCGGCCGTCGGGCGAAAGGGTCGCCGGCAGCACGCGCGTCAGACCCGTTTTTTGCTTCAAGGGCTCGCTTAGGTTCGCGGTCAACAAAGGCAGCATGGGCGTCAAT
>JBBQQS010000572.1:0-3167 GCA_038215525.1 Bryobacterales bacterium | reverse complement strand
CAACCAGGGCCACGCCCACCCGGTGTTGCTGGCCGCCTTCATTGAGCAAGCCCATAAGGTCACCCTCACCTCGCGCGCCTTCCACAATGATCAATTGCCGCACTTTTGCGAAGAGCTCGCCGACCTTACCGGGCTTGACGTTGTCCTGCCCATGAACTCCGGGGCCGAAGCCGTGGAGACCGCCATCAAAGCCGCCCGCCGCTGGGGATATCAGCGCAAGCTCATCCCCGCCGGTGAAGCGCAGGTGATCGTCTGCGACGGCAACTTCCACGGCCGCACCACCACCATCGTCGGCTTCTCTTCGGAGCCCGGCTACAAGCAGGACTTCGGCCCTTTCACCCCCGGCTTCGTCACCGTCCCCTACGGCGACCTCGAGGCCCTGCGCGCCGCCATCACCACGCTCACCTGCGCCTTCCTCGTCGAGCCCATCCAATGCGAAGCCGGCATCATCCTGCCCCCGCCCGGCTATCTCGAAGAGGCGGGCCTGCTCTGCCGCGAGCACAACGTACTCTTTCTGGCCGACGAAATCCAAACCGGCCTCGGCCGCACCGGCGCCTGGTTTGCCTGCGAGTACTCGGGCGTGGAGCCCGATATCTACATCCTGGGCAAGGCGCTTTCGGGCGGCTTCTATCCGGTCTCGGCCGTCATCGGCCGCCGCGAAGTGATGGAGCTTTTCACGCCGGGCAGCCACGGCAGCACCTATGGCGGCAACCCCCTGGGCTGCGCCGTCGCTCGGGCGGCGTTGCGCGTCCTGCGCGATGAACGCCTCGTCGAACGCGCCGCCGGCCTGGGCTTGAAACTACTCGAAGCCCTAAAGCCTTTGGAAGGCGGCCTGGTCCGCGAAGTTCGCGGCCGCGGGCTCCTCGTCGGCATTGAGCTCACCTCGCCCGCGCGTCCCTACTGCGAACGCCTGATGGAGCACGGAGTGCTTTGCAAAGAGACGCACGACCTCGTCATCCGCCTCGCCCCACCGCTCATCATCACCGAGGAAGAGATGCTCTGGATGGTGGACCAAGTCCGCACCGTGTTAGCCTAAGCGGCCCGCCGCCGAAACAAGCCCAGCGCCGCCACCGCGCTGCCCATCAGCAGCCACGTCGATGGCTCCGGCACGTCGCTGATCAGCGTCTGCGAAGTCCGCAAACCGGCCACGTTCTGATACACATAGGCGTCCGCCTGGCTCTGACCCGCGCTGTTGCTCAAGAACTGATTGGCGAAGGCCAGCACAAAGAAGTCGGTCTGTACATTCGCGCGAATGCGCCCGGCCGCGAAACCATCGCCGCCGTCATGGATGATGTCCCAAACCGCCAATTGAAAGCCCGCCCCCAACTGCTGCTTCACCACCGTATTCTGTTGCGAGTTAATCGTCGGCAGCGTATTGCGCAGCATCCACGCCAGGCGGGTGCCATTGCTGACGGCCGCCGCGCCCAGCACGTTCACGCTGTAGTTACCGTTCGAAATCAAAGTGAAAAAGTCAGCGCACACCGCATCTATCGCCAGCCCATCCACCAGCAGGTTCGCGATCCCGGCCCGCAGGTTCACGTCGATCAACTGCGTTGTCGACGAGGTCCCACCACCCTGTGCCGGCAGTAACTGGTCGTCCAGCCGATACTCCGCGGTAAACCAGATATCGAAAGACCGCAACGGATCAACGCCCGAATAGCCGATCGTGGTGGCCTGCCCACCAGCGGTCGTCACTCCCAACAAAAACGCAATGCGAACCAGCATTTGGTAAGACATACAGAGACATCGGCTTTACAAACGTGAATCCGAACCTTAGCCGATCGACCGAAATACCTTAGCTCCTCTACCCCCATCCGCGCCTCGTCACGCCGATAAACACAGAGCGTTCACAACCATTTTACCCAACAGAATCAAAGACTTCCGAAAATTTCCTCCCTTACGCCTGCTACCCTGATTGGTGTACATGCTCGGCGCCTTTCAGCACCACTAAAATGAATCTCCAACGAAAAATGAACCCTCATGGAATCAACAACTCCCGGGTTCGTTTCGTCATCTAGCCCCATCTAGCCCCCGTAGCGCCCGATCTCGCCCATCGTCGCGCGGGTGGCTCGACAGTAGTCATCACCCGAAAGGAGAATCTGCATCCCGCGCACGCCCGCTGAGATCGAAATCTGGTCCCAGAGTTGGGCCGTTTCGTCGAGGTAAACCGGATATTCCTTCTTGGCCCCCAGCGCGGTAACGCCGCCGCGGATGTAGCCGGTCAGCGGCTGCACTTCCTTCAGCGGCGCTAACTCCATTTTCCGATCGCCGGTGAGTTTGGCCAGGGCTTTTAAGTCGAGCTCCATATTGCCGGGGATCACGGCGAAGCAAAACCCCTGGCGATCGCCGCGCACCAGCAGCGTCTTAAAAACCTGCTCCGGCGGCAGCCCCACTTTGCCCGCGACGGTAAGGGCATCCAAGTGCTCCTCGTCCACGTCATAGCTCCGTAACACGTGCGCGATGGCCATGTTTTCGAGCATGCGGACCGCATTGGTTTTCATACCATCCATCGTCCTTCACACTGCGCTAAGCGGCAAGAAGTGCGCGTTTTGGCGCAGAACCGCTACCCTTACCGCAGAAACTACCTGCCAAAATACATTTGGCCACTCGATTGCTTTTAGTATCTGAGGAGAACCCTGCTTGACCCAACTTTCCGACGACCTTTTGGCCAAAATGAATGCCTACTGGTCTGCCGCCAACTACTTGTCTGTCGGCCAGATCTACCTCTACGCGAACCCGCTGCTCCAGGAGCCGCTCACCGTTCAGCATGTGAAGCCCCGATTACTGGGCCATTGGGGCACCACGCCGGGGCTCAATTTTATCTACGTCCACCTGAACCGCATCATCCAGCAGCGCGACCTCAACCTGATCTACGTCGCCGGCCCCGGCCATGGCGGCCCGGGCATCGTCGCCAACACCTACCTCGAGGGCACTTACAGCGAAGTTTATCCCAACATCTCGCAAACCACCGACGGCATGCGGCGCTTGTTCTAGCAGTTCTCCTTCCCCGGCGGCATTCCCCGCCATGTGGCACCCTAAACGCCCGGGTCCATCCATGAGGGCGGCGAGTTGGGCTACTCCCTGCTGCACGCCTTTGGCGCGGTGTTCGACACCCCTGACCTCGTCGCCTGCTGCATTGTCGGCGATGGCGAGGCAGAAACCGGTCC
>JBBQQS010000571.1:0-3169 GCA_038215525.1 Bryobacterales bacterium | reverse complement strand
CTTGGATGAGGATGGAAACGAAGTTGACGGAACTCGAATCCTTGATCTCAACATCGACCTTAGACTGACGCAGGATATTAAAGACGTCGGGGTAGTTCACGGGGATCACCGTGCGGAGGACCCCGCCGTCCTTGCTGAAAGTGCCACGAAGCTCGTTGCCGGTGATGGCGACGCTCTTAACGCGGTCCTGCTCGACCTCGGTAATAAACTGGCTGAAGCTGAGAGCCGTCTCCTTCGGAGTCTTGGTTTGTTTCACTACGGCCCAAAGCAGGACCGCGACGCAAATCAAAACGACCCAAAACACGGCTGTCTTAACGGTGGAACTCATGCACTCTCCCTGGCGGCGCAAACAAACGCTCTGCCTACTGGTACTGACGTAAAATACCTATCGTCCGATTCAGGATGGCACATTATTTTCATCTGCACCTCTTACGGGGAGGCCCAACGGCCTACTCCCTGAATCTCGTTAAGGCTACTAACTGATTATCACTCAACCGGATGCCGCAATGGCGGACTCCCGGAGTGGCCCGAAAGGAGTTCGCGACACCAAACCACTTCGACCAGACGATTTCCGAGCCTTGGGCAATGATCGGCCAATTGCGCCGTTCCCATAAGGGGATCCTCTCCACTTCAAAAAGGGCTTTGAGCGACCCTACCGGCGAATAGGCATCACCGGGACGCCAATTCCGGATCGTGAGGCCGGATCCGGCGGCGTCGAAATCGAACTGATCACCTTCCATATTAGCAAGCTCGGTACGAATTCCGCCGGTGGGTAACGAAACGAAGCCGGGGACCGGCAAAGGGTAGCTCCAGTTGCGGGCTCCGGCGGCGGCGAGGGGCACGAAACGAACCCAATCGAAGCTCCGGAGGACGTCGATGCCGGGCACCTGGAGGCGGGCAGAGCCAAGGGAGGGGGCGAAGAGTTGGACGATAGCTTCGACATGGCGGAAGTCGAGTTGCCCGGCGTGGGCACCGAAGTGGGCAATCGCCCAGCGAATTTGACGCCGGCGCAGGGCATTGTCGATCGGAGTGGTAGGGATGAGGATGGCGTGCCCATCGGTAAGCGGCGGAGGCACCAGGGTTTCGAGGATTTCGTCTTCGTCGCGGGCAATCTCGGCCATGCGGGCGAACTGATCGGCGAGGTGAGGGTTCCAATCGCGGGTGAGCGCCGGCAGCAGGACGTGGCGGATCCGGTTGCGGGCGAAGCGCGGTTCGGCATTGGAGGCGTCGACGCGCCAATCGTGGCCCTGCTGGCGGAGGTAGGCAATTACCTCACTACGGGTGAGGTGGAGAAGGGGGCGGATGACGCCTTCGCGGGTGACCGGTAAAATTGCGGCCAAGCCGGAGGGGCTGGCACCGCGCAAAAGACGGAAGAGTACGGTTTCTGCCTGGTCGTCTAGGGTATGACCGGTAGCAATACGGTCCACCAAGCCTTGCGCACGCAGATCGGCGAAGAAGGCCCGGCGGGCGCAGCGGGCATCGTCCTCGGTTGGCCCCACGGCAAGGCTACGCTGGTGGAGGGGCAGACCGCAGCTATCGGCGAGTTGAGCGACGAAGCGGGCATCTCCGTCCGAAGCCGGGCCGCGGAGTTGGTGATTGAGGTGGACGACGGAGAGGGTGACGCCGGCGGTGGGGGCGAGTTGGCGGAGCAGATGGAGGAGGCACACTGAGTCCGGCCCGCCGGAGACGGCGACGCCTAGCTGGTCACCGGGGCGCAACATGCGATAACGTGTGAGAGCCCGCTCAAGTTTTTCGAGCAAGCCTTAATTTTACGCCCCGGAGTCTCCCGTTTGAACCAGGAAATCAAAGCCAAAGCAGAACGCGTGAAGATGTTGCTGATGGATGTGGACGGCGTTTTGACCGACGGCCGGCTCTACCATCTGCCCGTGTACGCGCCGGATGGCACCATGCGGATGGCCGAAAGCAAGGGCTTCGACTCGCAGGATGGCATCGCGCTGCAATGGTGCGCGAAGGTGGGCATCAAAACCGGAGTGATCAGCGGACGCCTCAGCGAAGCCACCACCGAGCGCGCCCGCCAAGCCAAGATGACCTACATTTTTCAGGGCCACACGGAGAAGATCCCGATCCTCGAGCAGATTTTGCAGGACTCCCGGATTCCGGCCGAAGAAGTGGCCTACATCGGTGACGACCTCACCGACATTGTGATCATGAAGCGCGTGGGTTTTGGCGTGGCGGTGGGCAACGCGCGGCCCGAAGTGAAGCGCGCCGCGGACTTCGTCACCACTGCGGTAGGTGGCTCCGGCGCGGTGCGCGAAGTAATCGAGCTGATGCTGCGGGCCAAGGGTGAATGGGCCGGCATTTTGAAACATTACGAGGCCGAGTAAATGGCGGATCTCGAACGGCACGAGGGCTCGCAAAACGAAAAGATCGGCGTGGTGGTCAGCGTCGACCCAGGCCCGGGCATGCTGCATCAGTTGAGCGGCGCGATTGCGCGCCTCGCAGGCGACATCACTTCGGTAGCCATTATGGAGTCGCCGGCCGGCGTAACGCGCATCTACTTCGAGATCGACCTGCCGGTGGACGCGAGCGAGTTGGAGCGTGAGTTGCGCGCGCTCGATGTGGTGCAGAACGTAGAGTTCGTCAATAGCTTGAAGAAGATCTTCGGCAAGCGCATTATCATCATGGGCGGCGGGGCGCAAGTCGGGCAAGTGGCCATCGGGGCGATCAGCGAAGCCGACCGCCACAACATCCGCGGCGAGCACATTTCGATCGATACCATTCCGCTGGTGGGCGAGCAAGCCTTGGCCGATGCGGTACGCGCCGTGGCGCGATTGCCGCGCGCAAAGGCACTCGTGCTGGCCGGCGCGCTGATGGGCGGCGACATTGAAAAAGCGGTGCGCGAAGTGCGCGAGGCTGGCCTGCTGGTGATCAGCCTGAATATGGCGGGCAGCGTGCCCGACGCGGCGGACCTGGTGGTCTCCGATCCGGTACAGGCGGGCGTGATGGCCGTGATGGCCGTCGCCGACACCGCCAAATTCAACGTGGAGCGCTTGCGGCGGCGCGTCTTTTAATGGCGGCCTACGAACACCCCCAGGCGGAAGTGACGGGGCGCGACATACGCTTGCAATGCGACCTCGACGCGCCCCCGGGCACTGAGTTGGGCTGGCAGGTGTTCGACGCCGAAAACGGCCGGTGGATCGCCGAAGGC
>JBBQQS010000570.1:0-3182 GCA_038215525.1 Bryobacterales bacterium | reverse complement strand
AGCGAGGCCGAACGCTCCTTCAAGTCGAGCGAGGTCTATCTCGAGAAGCTGGTGCTAAATCCACGGCACATTGAGATCCAGGTACTCGGCGACGAGCATGGGCATTTGATTCACTTGGGCGAGCGCGAATGCTCCATCCAGCGGCGGCATCAGAAGGTGATTGAAGAGTGCCCGTCGCCGCTGGTGAGTGTGACGCCCGGCTTGCGTGAGGCGATGGGCGCGGCCGCCGTCAAAGCGGCGCAGGCGGCGGGCTATACGAACGCAGGTACCGTCGAGTTTCTAGTCGACCCCAGCGGGGCCTTCTATTTTCTAGAGATGAATACCCGCCTGCAGGTGGAGCATCCGGTAACTGAGTTAGTCACTGGCCTCGACTTAGTACATTGGCAGTTACGCATTGCCGCCGGGGAGCCACTTACTTTGCGGCAGGAAGATATTACCTGGCGCGGCTGGTCAATCGAGTGCCGCGTGTATGCGGAGGATCCGGAGGCCGGCTTCCTTCCATCCCCTGGGCGAATGATCGAACACGCGCGGCCCGCGGGCCCAGGAATTCGGCTCGATTCCGGCGTCTATTCCGGCTGGACCGTACCGATGGAGTATGATCCTTTGCTGGCCAAGCTCGCGGTGTGGGCCGAGACCCGGGAGTTAGCGGCAAATCGAATGGCGCGGGCGTTGCGGGAGTATACGATTTCCGGAATTACGACGAATATTGCTTTTTTCCTGGACTTACTCGAAGACCCGGAGTTTCGCGCCGGAAACCTAAACACCGGCTTTCTCGACGGCTTTTTCGCGCGGCGTCCGGCGGTAGTGCCGGATGCTGAGGCTAAAGTCGTGGCGGCAATCGCCGCGGCGCTAAGCCAGCCCCGAGTAGCGACGGCGGTTACTAGCGAGCGGGCTTCGCGCTGGAAGTCGCAAGCGGGGGAAGGTCTTTACCGATGAAGTACCAGTTGGGTGCGGAGTTATTCGAGTTATTGCCCAATGGCCAGCCGGATGCTTGGAGTTACTCACTCGCCGGCCAGTCCGGCGTGGCGAGTGCCGTAGAGGTCGAGCCGGGCACTTTCAGTGTCTTGGTGGCGGGCCGGAGTTACGAAGTCAGGACCGGAGCAATGCCGGATGGGCTAACCTGGGTCGATGTAAATGGCCGGCGGCGCGAAGTGGAGATTCGGGATCCGCGCAATGGCCAGGCCAGCGCCGCCGCTGCGGGCCGGGCGGGCCAAGCGACATTGAAGGCGCCAATGCCCGGCAAGGTGGTGCGGATTTTGGTCCGGGAAGGAGAGGCCGTAGAAGCGGGGCAAGGGGTGGTGGTAGTGGAAGCGATGAAGATGCAGAACGAAATGAAGGCGCCCCGGGCAGGTGTCGTGAAGGCGATTCAAACGAAGGAAGGCAGCACCGTCGCGGCAGGCGAAGCGCTGTTGGTGATCGAATAGATGCCGGCCGATCCAAAGTGTCCGCATTGTCATGGCTCCGGTTGGGTCTATATAGATCGTGACGGGGTTACCAGCACGTCGAAATGCGATTGTTTGAAGGAAGGCCGCGCGGCTAGCGTCGAGGCGAATGCCGCCATTCCGCCGCTGTATCGCCAGAGCAGTTTCGAGAATTTCAAACTACCCGTCGACAATCCGATCGCCAACCGGGCTTTGGCCAGCGTGTTATTGGTGGTGCGCTCCTACGCCCGGGATTTTCCCGCGACCGATAAGCGGGGGTTATTGTTAGTGGGCGACCCAGGCACCGGCAAGACCCACTTAGCCGTGGCGGCTTTACGAAGCCTGATCGGCAAGGGCTTTGAGGGACTGTTCTTCGACTATAAGACCTTGCTCGACCGCATTCGGACCAGTTACGACCCCATGTCCGGCCAACCCGATAAAGAAGTCTACCGCTCGGTGCTGGATGCCGAGGTCCTGTTACTCGACGACCTAGGAGCGCACCGCATTAATGACTGGGTGGAAGATACCGTAACTTCCATCATCACTCATCGCTGTAATCAGCAGAAGCCGCTCATCGCCACCACCAATTTGCCGGATGCGGATTTCGGAAGTAACATGATGGAGAAGTCACCGATTGGCGTGCAGACCAGGCGCGGCTTGAGCGAGGCCATCGGCAGCCGGGCCCATTCCCGGCTCTTTGAAATGTGCCGCGTGGTCCGCATGCCGCAGGTGGAAGACTACCGGAAACGAATTCGCTAACCATGAGTGACTTACTCAGCCTGGCGAATCTGCGGGAGCCGCAGTTGGAGTGGCGCCAGCCCGCACTCGGCCGTAAGTTTGAACTTAACGGTGCTGAAGGCACTTACGGGCGGCTCGAACTCAAGAAGCTGGATGGCTCGTTGGGCCGCGGCACGACCGCGCGGGCAGCATTTACGTTCGAGCGGCAAGGTCTGCTCAAGAGTCACATCAACGTCCAGTTCGCCGATAGCGAACAGATCTTCGCCGTCTACGAGGCTAACTTCACCGGGAAGAAGGGCCAACTGCGGTACGCAAGCGGCCCGTACCTCGAATTTCAGACGACCAACTTCTTCGAGACCGAATGGCAGTGGCTAACGCCCGAAGGGCAAGGGCTGATCGGTTTCCAGAAGAAGCAGGCGGGGAAACCGAAGGCCGCAGTGTTCCTGGGCGACGATGCCTTCGACCGCGTGGACCTCGACCTGCTACTGCTGCTGGGTTTCTACCTGCTGCTTTTGGCGCCCACAGAAGCTACGGGCCAGTGACGCGGTAACCCGCGCGTGCCCGCACCTTGGCTTGGCGAAAGCGGCGTTTGGCTTCGGGCGACAGTTCCACCCGGAGCTTGCGCGTTTCGCCAGGTTGCCCGGTGGGGCTGAGATAGAGGAGCGAATATCTTTGCCGTAGGCGCTGAAGCAACTCGGCCAGCGGAACGCCCTCGGTGCGATAAGGCAGCACCTCGCCACCCGTGGCCTGGGCGAACTGGCGAACGTCGGCTTCGCGGCGCGCGCCTTTGGCTGGAAACAGCAGCAGGTTGAAAACGACATTGGTGGTCCAAATGTCGTTGCGCACCGTTTGGTCGCTGACGCTGGGGTAGCCTAAGTTGTCGCTCATCATGACGATGGCGCGACGGGCGCCGGTGCGGGCGTGTTGCGCGAGATACTGGGCGGCCAGTTGGACGGCGGCGTTGAGCTCAGTGCCGCCGCGGCCGGCCGGCAGATCCGCGAGCTGGGACTTCACGAGCTCACG
>JBBQQS010000569.1:0-3220 GCA_038215525.1 Bryobacterales bacterium | reverse complement strand
CCGAATACATGGTGATGGATGCCGACTTGCTTGAAATCGAGAATGGCGGCAAGACGAATTTCCAATATGGCGCGGAGGCCCAGTCGCATTACAAGCCGCTGAAGGTGGACCGTGTGCTCCACGATGGCGACCAGGTGAAGCTCGGGGGCAATGTCCTTACCGCGCACCTGACGCCGGGCCACACCAAGGGTTGCACCACTTGGACGTGGAAGGCCAAGGAAAACGGCAAGGAGCTGAACGTGGTGGTGGTGGGGAGCCCGAATGTGAACACCGGCTACCAGCTCTTAAAGAATAAGGCGTATCCGAAGATTGCCGAAGATTACGAGCGGACGTTTCGGACTTTGAAGCAGTTGCCCTGCGACATCTTCCTCGGGGCGCACGGCGATTACTATGGGATGGCGGCCAAAGTGAAGAAGGGTGGTCCGAATCAGTTTCTTGACCCCGAGGGGTATAAGACTTACATTGCCGACCGCGAGCGGGCTTTCCGGACGGAGTTGGCAAAGCAGCGGCGCTAGGTAGTGCTGCGACCGCGTGAGAAAGTACTAATTTACCCCACAGCTCACGCTGTGGGCTAGTGAGATTAAGTAGTCAGATTCCTACCCGGACGATTCCAGATTGTGAAGCAGGCTAAAGAGCCGCGAGCCGTCGGCATGGTCATTGCCGTAGCGGACCTGATAGTACAAGTGCGTGAGTTCGGACACCGGACCCGAGTAAGGCGTGTCACGCAACATGTCGGCGAACTCATCCGGAGTCACCCAGGAGGGCTTTTCGTAGCCGCGTTCGCGCAGATAGTCGAGCATGCGGACGTAGACAATGGTGGCGTCGCGCCCTTTGCTTTTCCCCGCCCCAAAACGGCGGGCCTGGGTGCGAGTATGCCACCACCAGGCGAGGCGCGGCACCCAGTAATTGCCGGTGATGGCGACGAAGGCCAGAAAGCCCATCACGGCGAAGTAGCGCACATCGAGATTAGTCGCCCAGCGGATCCAGGCTTTGAGCGTCTCGGCCCATTCGCGGAGCCAATCGAGGTGGATGCCGCGACGGGCTTGGTCGGCCTGGAGGGCGAGGCCCACTTGCTGCTCCATATCGTAGGAGAGCACCCAGTCCTGCCAGAAGGTCTCGAGGGCGTCGAAGTACTGGCTGGCCTTGTTCATAAGCGTGGCGATCTCGTTGGTGTCGGTGGCGGCGGGAGTAGGGTCGAGCGTGATCCAGCCTTTGCCCTCAATAAAGGCCTCCACCCAACTATGAGCATCGGAGGCGCGGACGACGTAGAGGCCGCTAATGGGGTTCAACTGCCCGGTTTGAAAGCCGGTGATGACGCGCGACGGGATGCCATCCACCCGCAGCATGACGGCGAGTGCGGAGGCGAAGTACTCGCAGTGGCCTTTGCCGCGGTCGAAGAGGAAGTAGGCGAGCGGATCGGGCACTTCGCGCTCCAAGAGGTCAATCGAGTACTTGTAGGAGCTGCGGAGACGGCGTTCGAGCTCATGGGCGCGCACCTCATCGGTGGCGCCCTCCTCCGTCGAGCCCACGGCATCGGCCCATTCGTGGGCGAGGGCCGTGATGCGGGGGTCGAGCGAAGGAAGTTGCAGATAGACGCGGCTATCGGCGGGGGCGTCGCCCGGGGCGAGGTCGCCTTTGAGGTAACTGCGGGCGCTATAGCGCACCACGCGGGAGGCAAGCGAGGAACTGAAGAGGCTGGCGGTGGCGGTGCGATAGATGGGTCCGTTGAACTCGAGGAACTCAGGCTGCCCGGCGACAAAAACCGTGTCGGCGCCGGTGGGCCGAAGCTGGACCTCATAGGCGATGCGGCGGCCGAGACGGCGGAGTTGGCTTGAGTCAGCCAGTTGCGCGACGCCGTTTGAGGTGGGGAGTCGCTTACGATCGTTACCCTTGGTTTGCCAAGCCCGGCCGTTGAATTCGACCAGGGCCGCGCCCCGCCACTTAATGCCTTCGAGCGAGTCGTTGCCCTCGACGCGGACGTGCATCACCGGCTCATGGCGCAATCGGATTTCGCCGATCTGGCCGAGCACCACTTGGTTGGAAAAGCCGCTCAGGTGATAGCGCGGATCGATCCAGGCTTGGAGCGCCGCCCGCGTCGTGCGCGGCAGGACGAAGAACAGCGCCACGGCTAAAAGCAGCACGCTCGCTGCAACCAGGAGCGTGGCGCGGGTAAGCCGCCAACCGAAACCGGTGAGCGCGCTGCGCACCAATTGCTTCTCCCCTTGCGCCGAGCGCCGCACCTCCGAGGTGGCAAAAGTGGCAATACCAAAGAGCAGGAAGATGGCGAGCCAGAAGAAGAAGTTGAGGCTGACGCTCATCACGGCGGCGGCCAGCAATTCGAGGAAGGCCAGCACCTTCAGGTAGAGGTAGTCGCGTTCCGTAGAGGCGGTAAGGATCTTGATGACGGCCAGGAAGAAGACCAGATGGATGGTGGCTTTGACGAAATCGCGCTGCGAGAAATAGAGGTAGTCGACCGGATAGAGCAGGATGTAGCCGAAGGTGGCCCAGCTGATCCAGCGGGCGGGGATGGTCCAGCGGAGGCCGCCAAGCACTTGCATCAGCCGCCAGAGCAGGCCGGCTGCGGTGAGGACGGCGGTGAGTGGGTCGAGCGTGCCGGAGCCGGCCACGGCGAAGTAGCCGCTGGCGATCATGCCGAGGAGGCTGATCTCGAAGACGCGCTCGAGCGTGGGGATGGTGCTCATGGCAGTTGCTTCTCGAAGGCGGTGAGGAAGGTGTTGAGCGCGGCGGGGTCCGGCTTTTCGCTTTGGGCAACCACGAAGTAGCGGCCCACGTGGGTGGCCAACTTCCCGTCCTGGGCGCGCCAATGCTGCAGGGCTTCGAAGGCGACGGAGGATCCCGTAGTTTCGCAGACCACCACTTGGATCGGGTTAGACCCTTGGTAGCTCAGTTGCACGGCGCGTGAGAGACCCGATGCCGGGACGTAGCTTGTACTCGCCAGCGCCTGCTCGCTCTGAAGCGTGAACCCGCCCACCGATCGCGGGTAGACCGGTAGGGCCGGAGAGCCACCGCAACCCGCCAAAAGCAGGACCGCCAAGATCAATCGCCGCATCTCTTCAGTTTGACACTCTCTCGCGACCGATGCTGTACTAGAAGCAAGGCCGGTGTAGCTCAGTTGGTAGAGCTCCCGATTTGTAATCGGAAGGTCCTCGGTTCGATCCCGAGCGCCGGCTCCAGCTCAAAATGCCCCCCGATTGTCATC
>JBBQQS010000568.1:0-3252 GCA_038215525.1 Bryobacterales bacterium | reverse complement strand
ATTTGGGCGGGATTGTCCTTCTCGCCCACCTGCTTAAAGACGCGCGACACATAGGAGCCGCGGCCGCCCGCGCCAATCACGGCGACATTGATTTTGTCGTTGGCGCCGATAACCCGACCGGCGTTCATTTTGGTGTTGCTGCCGGCCGCGGCGAGGCTCGAAGTGATGGCCGTGGAAGCGGCGATGAAGTTACGACGCGAAGAAGAGTCAGACATGGTTCAATCCTTTTCAGTTGAAGTTTATCACCGTCCGAGCCCAGGGGCGCGCACACGTCTGCTAAAAAACAAACGGACCCGGTAAGGGGTCCGTCGTTTAGGTTCAGTTATCGCGCCGGCCGTTACTAATCCGGCAAAGTCACTTCCCCCACTCTCGGGTACAAAAGGCTTACGCCGTTTCCCAGGGGAACGTGCAAGCGTTCGGATCGATGGCTACCGTTTCCCAGGGGAACGTGCAGGCATTCGGATCGATCATCGCGGTTTCCCAAGGAAACGTGCAAGCATTCGGGTCGATATTCATCACCCCGAAGGCCGTCAAGGCCATGACAGCCGCGACGAACAACATCTTCATGTAGATGGTCCTCATTTGAAATCCTTTCCCAATCAAGTAAATTGAATTTCTCCGTTCCCAGTACCCTTGGGGCAACAAACCTAGTAGTACTAAGGTGGAGATCCTTAGAGGGTAGCAGAAATTGGGAGTGGAGCTAAGGGGAAAGCCTGAGTTAGATGTGAAAATAGGCCCGGTACGACGGGCCTGTTCGAGGGGAAAATGATCAAAATCGCGTTACGAGGGTTGTTTGAGCGTGGACTCGAGCGTGTCGGCAAAGCTGCGGCTGCCGCGCGGACGATGGCCCGGCCATTCGAGGCGCATATCCTTACAGATTTCGTCGAGCATTTGGATGGTGGCTTCGCGGGTTTCGGTCGCAAAAACCATTAGCAAGAGATTGTCACACAAAGCATTGATTATACGAGGGATGCCCTGCGAGCGAACGTGGATTTCGTCCAGCAGGCTGTCGGAGAAAACCGTTTGTTCGGCGAGGCCGGCCTTGGTCAGGCGACTGATGATGTACTCTTTGGTCTCGTCGGTGGTGAAGGGTTCGAGGCCACAGCGGAGCACGATGCGCTGCTTCAACTGGCGCAGACCGGGCGAATCGAGCTTGTAGTCGAGTTCCGGCTGGCCGGCCAGAATGATCTGCATCAGTTTGCCAATGCGGGGATTCTCGAGGTTGCCCAGCAGGCGGATCTCTTCAAGGACATCGGGGTCGAGGTTGTGGGCTTCGTCGACGATCAGCACGGTGGTGCGGCCCTGGTTCGCTTGCTGGATCAGCAACTGATTCAACGCGAACAAGACGTCGGTCTTCGAGGTACGGGTGCAGCGAAGGTCAAGGTCATAGGCCATCATCTCGAAGAACTGGTCCGGCGTGATGCGGGAGTTGAAGATGAAGGCGAACTCGATGCCTTGGGCTTCGAGAAAGTCCCGCAAGCACTCGAGCATTGTCGTCTTGCCGGTGCCCACCTCACCAGTCAGGACAATGAAACCCTTACGGCTCTGTACTCCGTAGATCAGGTTCGCCAGCGCCTCTTCGTGCAGCGGACTGCGGTAGAGAAACGCCGGATCCGGACTCAGGTTGAATGGATTTTCGCGAAAACCAAAATATGCGTTATACATTAGGTACCAAGGGACGCCAATAGGACTCCGAGCGTCTTAGCCTGTCTTTTTTTTGCTCCGTACCTTCCGACAAAAGTACTTACAGGACGGAGCATAGCAGGTCCACCTCCTGAAACTATAACATAAGCCTTATCGGTAACCCCACGCGTCGCATGAGTTTACCCCAAAACGCTTAAGTACTCATGCCGAATTCGACCCAGCCGGGCAGTGCGGCGGGCTTGTTGCCGGCGAAGACAATACGGCGGGTTTTGGGGAAGGGTAGCCCGGTGGCGACGGCGCGGGCATAGTACGGAAGTTTGCCGAAAATCTTGCGAGCGTTCTCCGATTCGCTCTCTCCGGTAGCCACTTTGCCTAGCAAGCCGCCGCCCCAGCCGATGCACAGCAGGCAGCGATTTGGTTGCTGACGGACGTGGTCGAGATGACGCAACAGGCCGGCGACGGACTGTTGGAGCGGCAACAGTTTGGCGCGCTCGGCATAAGCGGCTTGAAGCTTCAGGACGCTTTCCGCCCATTGGTTGGCGGCTTCGATTTGCCAGGCAGCGGTGTACGGTTCGCGCCAACGCAATTCGGGGCGAACCGCCTCACCGGCGAGGAAGGCCGGCTCCCAGGCGTCGCCGACGAATTGCGAACCGGGCGAAGCCATCTCGCAGAAGAACGCGGCCGAGTCATCACGGCGGCGATCGTCGACGGCGCCCGCCCCGGCTTGCTTCCAGCCCAATTCGAGCGTTTGGCCGCGGCCCACCAAAGTAGACGTCCGCACCAGGAAGACGCGGAAGGCGTCGGTGGAGACAGTTTGCGAATCGGCGAGGTTCAACGCGCGCAGGCGATTGGTGCCTCCGGCGCCCAGCGATCGCTCTTCCTGCTGCTCAGCGGGACGGCGAGGCGGCCGGTCGCTGTTGAGTTGCTCCAAGGTCGTCGCGTAGATCTTCTCCTGCCGCTCTGCCCACAGGCGATGCAGCACGGCGGTGCGCAAGGCACCCTTCAGCGATGTGGCCGGCAGGTAGTGGCCCGATGGCGAGTTGGCGAAGGTGGGGATGTGGCAGTACTCGGCGCGGGTGCGCTCGATGATTTGGCCCACGCCCGGCGACTCGAACGAAATCCGCCGTCCGGCGTAGTTCTGGGCGAAGCCACCCCAACTGGCGAAGTCGAGCTTTTCGGAGCGCAAGAGTTGCTCCAGGTAGCCATCGAAGCGCGGACCCTTCGAGAGCAATTTGAAGATGCGCTTTTGGTCGAGGACGTTTACCTGGTCCTTCCACACCATATAGTCGATGGGCGACAAGCGGTCGCCATCGCCCACCAGCACCGGCGTTAGGACCTTCACTTCGTAGCGCATATTAGGCCGGAATCTCCCTTTCGGTTTCTTCGATCACCACGTTGGTGAGCGCGGCCAGCGGACGGTCCACCACTTCTTTCCACGGCACCGGGACGGCAATGGCGAAGCCCGCACGGTAGACGGGGTGGGGATGGCCCGCGGGGGCCACGTCGACGGCCGTGCCCAGCGGTAAATCGCCAGCGACGACCACGGAGCCTTCGATCACCACGCGCGCCGAACGCTTCAGCGTGCCCGCGCTTTCGACGCGGCCTTGG
>JBBQQS010000567.1:0-3265 GCA_038215525.1 Bryobacterales bacterium | reverse complement strand
CCAACCCCTTCGTCGGGGGCAACTTCGTCAGTTCCGGCGAGTCCGCTCGATTGCCATTTACCGTGGGGGTAACCACGCCCGGAGCGGCGGTGCCGGAACCAGCATCATTGTGGCTTTCGGCGTCCGCCGGCTTGCTCCTGTTTCACTTGCGCCGAGGGCGCAAGCCGATAACGAGCGCCCAAACATGTCACCATGGTCGCAATGAGGTTCTCTTCCGCCTCGTCGCCAGAAACGACGGTCACATCTGAACCCAGCCGAGCGCGACTCCATTTACATGGGCGCCCCACCTGCTGGCCGATACCGGCACAGGAACCGTTGATCGGCGCCGCGGCCGGCGACGCCCTCGAGGCCATTGCCGCCTGGGAGCGCAGCCAAACCGTTTCCGATCTCGACCCGCAACTGCTGCCCCAGGTTTATCGCAACCTCACACGCCATGGTTATGAAGAGGCCGGCGACTTGAAGCCGCACTACGACGCGGCGGCGAAGCAGAACCAAGCGCATTGCGCCCACCTGTCTCCGCTGGTGAGGGGGCTGCATCGGGTGGGCATTCCGACGTTGCTTCTAAACGGCGTGGCGCTGTCGCTGGCCGTCTATCGCGACTATGGCGCGCGCCAGATTCGCGACCTTCACTTGCTGGTGCCCACCAACGAAGCGGACCGGGCGCTTGAGTGGCTGGCTGAAAACGGCTGGCGTTCGCTCGATGGGTTGCGGATGGGATTGACCGAAGCCCAGCGGCGCTACCGGCACGCGATGCGGCTAATGAACCCGGCGGGACAAATGGTGCACCTGCATTGGCACCTGCTCACGCAGTCCCGCACCGAAAAGGCGGATAACGAATTCTGGAAGCAGGCTTGGCCCACCTACTTAGGCGAGGACCGGTCTCTGGTGCTGGCGCCGACGCATCAGTTGTTGCACACCTGCGCGCAAAGTATGAATGGCGAGCCGCAATGGGCGGTGGATGCGCTGATCCTGATCCGGCAGAGTAGAATCGACTGGGAGGAATTGGTGCGGCTGGCCCGCCGGCATGACTTGGTGCTTTTACTGGGCGATGCGCTGGGGTATCTGCAGCATGCTTTTCATACCCGGATTCCGCGCTCCGTGGTGTGGCGTTTGGATGGCGAAACGGTGGATCGCTGGACAGAGATGGAGTACCGTTATCTGTCGGAGCCGCAGGGGCAGCATGGCGCTTGGGTGCGTCTGGCGCACGCTTATCGCAGTTATTGGCGCGGGGTGTGGGACTTGCCGCTGACCCAGGGCATCACGGGCTTCCCCGCGTACTTGGCGGATTGCGCTCAACTGCCGGGGGTGGCTTCCTTGCCCGGCTATTGGCTGCGGAGGGCCTTCCGGCGCGGACGATGATATACCGGCCGACTACCAGAGCTTGCAATCCTTGCCCTCCGGCCGGACCATCGGGTCGCCGCGTTTGCAAGCGAAGGCGGCGCGGAACTCGGGCATGTTCTGCAAAGTGCCGTTGGCGCGGAACTTGGCCACCGGGTGCGAATTCGTGTTCAACTGCAAACGGAGCGCGTCGGGACGAAGCTGGCTGGACCACACGCGGGCAAAGGCCAGGAAGAAGCGCTGATCGGCCGTGAAGCCATCGATTACCGGCGGCTCCGGCTTGCCCTTTAGTGAGCGCTTATAAGCGCGGTAGGCCAGGGTGAGCCCGCCCAGGTCGCCGATGGCTTCACCGACTACCAGACGTCCGTTGTGCCGCAGTCCGTCGCCTACGTCGAGCGTGTTGAACTCGTCAATCACGCAGCCGGCGCGATCGTCGAACTTCTTGCGATCCTCGGCGGTCCACCAGTTCCGGAGGTTGCCTTCGGCGTCGAACTTTGAGCCCTGGTCGTCGAAGCCGTGGCCCATTTCGTGGCCGATCACCGCACCGATGGCGCCGTAGTTGAGCTCATCGCCGGCGGTGACATCGAAGAGCGGCGGCTGCAGAATGCCGGCCGGAAAGACAATCTCGTTCAAAGACGGGCTGTAGTAGGCATTCACCGTGGGCGGCGTCATGCCCCAGTCGTTGCGATTGACGGGCTGGCCGATCTTGGCAAGCTGATATTGACGCTGGAACGAGCCGGCGTCGCGCATGTTTTCGTAGAAGCTCTTGGGGTCGATCTTAACCGAGGAGTAATCACGCCAACGATCCGGATAGCCGACCTTCGGCGTAAAGGCTTCGAGCTTGGCGACGGCGTTCTTGCGGGTTTCGGGAGTCAGCCATTCGGCGGCTTGCAGCTCTTCGCGCAGGGTGGCGCGCAGGTTCTCCACCAGTTCGCTCATGCGCCGCTTGGCTTCGGGCGTGAAGTGCTTGCGCACCCACACTTCGCCCAAGGCCTCACCCATCATGCGATCCACCGCCGCGCCGCAGAATTCGTGGCGGGCAGGTTGTTCCTTCACGCCTGACAGCACGCCGCTATTGAAACGGAAGGCCGCTTCGGCGAAGGGCTTCGAGAGGTTGGCTGCCGCGGAATTGACGATCCGCCAGCGGAGCCAGGTCTTCCAGTCCGCGGCGGGGAGGGCCGTCAGTTGCGCGTTGAACTTCTTCAGATAGTCGGGCTCGCCGACGTTGATGGACGTCGTAGTTTTGACGCTGAGGTTGGTGAAAAGGGGCTTCCAGTCGAAGTCCGGCGTGAGCGCGGCCAGGGCGGCGAAGTCCATCTTGTGATAGCGGGAGTAAGGGTCGCGCCGATCGGCGCGACCCTTAGTAACTTCGGCGAGGGGCGTTTCCACGGCCATGATGGTCTTGGCATTGGCGGCGGCCACTTCGGGCGTGTCACCCAGCAGGACAAACATTTCGGCCGCGTGCTTGAGGAACGCCTCGCGAGTCTGGACGGACTTGGCATCCGTCTTAAAGTAGTAATCGCGATCCGGCAGGCTGAGGCCGCTGCCGCCGATATTGGCAATGATCTCCTTCGAGTTCTTGAGGTCGGCGCCGCCGGAAAGGCCTACGGGGCCGATGCCACCGCCGCGCCCGCCGCCATCGCCGCCCTTGCCGCCCTTGCCAGCGGTGCCTTGGAGTGCCACAATAACCGCGGCGACGTCTTTGGCGGACTGTATGCCGGCGACACGGTCAAGGTCCTTTTGGAGCGGCGTCGAGCCGCGCTTATCGATGGCTGCGGTGTCCATGCAACTGGCGTAGAGGTCGCCGATCTTGCGTTCGTTGCTGCCGGCGGGCGCATAGCAGGTCACGGCGGCTTCCAGAATCGACCGCGAGCGCTCGCGAAAGGCCACGGCCATCACGGCCAACGTGCCCCACCTCGACTTGCAG
>JBBQQS010000566.1:0-3266 GCA_038215525.1 Bryobacterales bacterium | reverse complement strand
CGCATTAACCGGCGCGGGCGGTTTGGGATTCTGTTTTAGCCTGGAGCGGGGGCATTTTGGTGGGGATAGGGATGTGTTTGCCGAGGAGGCTTGAGTAGTCTTTGTGGCGGGTGGGTTGGCGGTTGGAGTCGAGCCAGGCGGGCCAGTTGATGTCGGCTTGGGGGTCGTCGTCGGCGAAGGCTTTGCGCCAACGGTCGAGGTAGAGCTTGACGGTGGCCTTGTATTTCTTGTGGGTGACAGTGAGCAGCGGCTGGTTGGCGGTGTGGGCTTTGGCGCTGGAGAAGTCGTAAAGGTGGGCCTTTTTCTCGAGTTTTGCCGCAGTGGGGTTGCGCTCGATGTAGAGCAGGGTCTCGCGGTATTGGGTTTCGGATCTTATTAACTTGGCGTGAAAGTGGTGGTGCCAGAGGTGGCCTTGGGTGTTCAACCGGTGGTGGACGTGGCGGGCGTGCTGGCTTTGTAAGTGCTGCATGAGCTTGGAGATAGCACCTTTTCTTAGGGGCTCGAGCAGGAAGTGGACATGATTCGACATCAGGCAGAAACAGTGGATGCGAACCTTGTAACGGCGCGCGAAAACGTCGAGTTTGTCCAGGTAGAGGACGGAGTCAATAGGGTTGAGGAAGGTGTTTTGGCGGCGGGATCCGCGCTGGTAGACGTGGTAGACCTGGCGGCACTTCCAGTTGCGGAGGCGCGGTGGATCGGGTTGTTTATGCACACTGATAAGTGTGTTTTCGCGGCGAAAATTCTCATTTATTTTCGATATTTTACCGCCCGTAACGTCAATTCCCCCCTAACATATTGATAGTATTAATCTTAGGAGTGAGTCGGACTGAATCCTAAGGGTTATGGAATCTTAGGTTTGGCCCTTGATTTGCTCTTGCGTTTTTGGGCGCGGACGCCGGCTGCTACCGCGCCGCTGGCCCACTCTCGCAGACCATCCAGCGATTCGAAGGTTTCTGCCGGAGCCGGATAATACTGCATGACGACCTCAGATTCTGGAAACGGCCGGAATGGCGATAGTCCCCGGGCTTCGAAGGATGGCCGATTTACCTCATCCGCCTTCAGATAAACCGACTGTCCCGCCACCAGTGCAAACGTTATCCCATCGCAATACAAACAATGGCCCCCAAACATTGCCCGTGCGCTGATCTGCCCCAGCGGCGCGAATTGGTCCATCAGAAACTCAAGGTAGGGATTGTTTTTCGCCATGTCGACCATTTTCCCTCAAGCTTGCGGGGGACCGGTCGATAACCTCATACAGGCGGCGGCCTTAGCGCCGGATGCCCGAATCAAGAGCAAGGAAAGAAGGAACCTACGTAATGAAAAAGTTGAATGCCCTGTTTGTCGCGATGACCCTGATGGTGGGCGCTGCCAATCTCGTACTCGCCAGCGATACCCACAAGCCGGCCGACCACAAAGAAAAGAAAGACGAGAAGAAGAAGCACTAAGCTTCCTATCGATTTCACTCGGGCCCCAGCTATATCGGGGTCGGGGTTCGCGCCGTTTGATCCGGTGCCGCGCCTTCGAGGTAGACAGAACCTCGAAGGGCGGCATCGCTCAGATGGCGTCCTGCTGTTTACTTCGCCGGCGGAACCGCCGGAATCATCGACGCTGGCTTCACCACGGACCCTGCCATCGCCTCATCCACCGATACTCCGTGTGCCGAAAGGACTGACCCCGTGGCGACATCCATCTGGGTGCGCGCCCGCGAGTAAGTCGCCATGGCACTTACTTCCGCCTGTTGCGCTACCGCCAAATCCCGCTGGGCCTGAATCACAAAAAACACCGTCGAACTGCCCAACGCGTATTTCTTCTGCTCCGCGCTTAAGGTCTGCTCTTGCAGATCGCGATTCTTGATCGAAGCCTGATACTGCGCCCTGGCCTGCTGCAATGCGATTAGCGCATTTTGCACATCTACCTTGATCGAGTTCAATTGCCGCTGTTCCTGCAACTCCTGTTGACGCAGCCGCAGCGTATCATTCGCAATATCCGCTAACGCCGCCCGATTCCGCAATGGGACGTTCAACTGGAAGCCCAGGTTGTATTCGGGAAAATTGCGCCGGAAAAGTTGGCCCACGGCCGTCCCATAGTTACCGATGAAGAGCGGGTCCGGCTGGCGGACAAAATTCGGCCGGCCCGGGGCAAACGGAATCGTGTTCACGGCACCGGCCAGCGAACGGGTCGACGTGCTCGCTGAAAAGTCCAGCGACGGTAGCAACGCACTCCGCGAACCCGATAGGCCCAGCCGCGTGTTGTCGATGTTTATCCGCGTCTGCTCCACCTCGGGCCGCGTCTTGACGCCCATATCGATCAGGTCTTGAATCGGCGAAAGCGCTTCCACTTCCGGCACCGCGATCCGATCCAACGTCACGATCCTCGCCGTCGCGATCAGCGGGTTCGAGATCCCGTTCCGGCTGACCTGATTCTTGAGGACTGTCTCCTGCTGGAGCACCTGCGTCTCGGCGATGGTCAAATCCTGCTGGTTCCGCGCCACCTCGGCCTCGGCGCGCACGATTTCGATCGGCGCCAGCGTGCCAATTTCCACTTCCTTCTTCCGGTCACTATAAAGCCGCTGCGCATAGGCGAGTGATTGCTGCTTTACCTTCACGTTTTCATTGAAGCTCACCAGGTCCCAATACAGGTTCACCGTCGAAGAGACCGTATTGATCACCTGCTGTTTGAACACCAGGTCCGACACTTTCATGCTGTTGCGCGCAATGCGGATGTTGCGATTGTTTACGGCGCGCCCAAAGCCCTGCAGTAAGCGTTGCGTGAAGTTCAAAGCGACATTGCCTCGATTGAAGAAGTTCAAATCCTGCGTGGGCGAATTCGTGTTGATGGCCGTGTTGTCGTAGTTGAGCGAGATTCCGGAGCCAGTGAGAAATTGTTTGCTGATGCCGGCATTGTAATTTTGCGTGTTTACCACCAACGCGGTCAACCCGGTCGTAAAGGAGTTCGTTTGCGGGCTCGATTGCTTGCCCTTAAAGGCACTGAAAGTCAGGATGGGGTCGAGGTTGGGAATTTGGGAGCCGGTTACTTGGAAGACCGTACCCGAGAGCGCGGTGCCACCGCCACCGCCGGCGATGCCGACCGTGCCGCCGCCCAAGCCACCGCCACCGGTGATGAAGTTCGTCGCCGAGTTGGCGCCCTGGGTCGCCGTTTGGTTCACGCCGCGCAACAAGCCACCAGCCTGCGCGCGATCGAAGTCGATCCTGGCCAATTCCGGACCATAACGTTGAATCTCAATGTCGATATTGTTTTCGAGGGCC
>JBBQQS010000565.1:0-3268 GCA_038215525.1 Bryobacterales bacterium | reverse complement strand
GCAGGGGCACCCCCGCTTCACAGCCGGGGCTAGTGGGGGGCTAGTGGAGGTGGCGATTTTGCGCCACACTGGAAGTCAGCATGAGAGTCTGGCTGATTTCGTTCGCGCTAACGCTTCCGGTATGGGCCCAAAAGCCTTGCGAGGCCCCCAAGACCTTTACGCCCTGCGATGTCGTCTACGAACTGACGCCCGCCGAAGCCACGGCACACCCCAATCCGCATCTCTCGCTCAAGTTCTATGCCGAGGTGAAGTCGCCGCGCTTCAAAACCTATCTGGTACCCGCCTTTTGGGACGGGGGCCGCAAGCTGGTGTTGCGCTTTACGCCCGACGAAGCCGGCAAATGGGAGTGGCGGCTAACCAGCGATCTGGCCCGCTTGCAGAATCAGACCGGCGCCGTCGAAGCCACCGAATCCGACGCACTCGCCTTCATCGAACCAGCCAACGTCCATCATTGGCGTTATACCGATCGTTTGAAGGCGCACCTCTGGATGGGCGACACTCTGCTGCGGTTTGGCTATGTGGAACGGGCCTTATTCGAGCGCATCATCGATACCCGCGCGGCGCAAAAGTTTAACCACGTGCGGGCCTTGCTGTCACTGTGGGATGAGCCGGTGGCCCACGCCTTCAAGAGTGCCGACGAGCCGAACCCCGAGTTCCTGCGCGAGTTCGAAAGCCGCTTAGCCTATGCGAACCAGAAGGGGATCATCGTCGACCTGATCCTGGGCGCGGGCCATAACGACCTGGCCAAGGCCTTCCCCACCTGGCAGCAGCGCGAGCGCTTTGTGCGCTACATCGCCTCGCGCCTGGCCGGCTATAACCTCACCTGGCAAATCGCGCAAAACTTCGAGCAATACACCGATGGCCGCAATCTGATGAAAGAGTTCGGGCTGTTGCTCAAGAAGCATGACCCTTACAACCATCCCCGCACGGCCCACGCGCAGTGGACTTCGGGCCCTTTGCAGGCCGACGGCTGGCAGACCTATCTTACATATCAATCGTCCCAAGACGGCGTGGGCGCCATTGAGCATCAGCTCTACGCCGAGCCGCAAGTGAATGCCGAATTCGCCTACGAGGATTCGGGTGCCGGGAAGGAAGCGGCGAATCACGTCGACTTCGACACCTTCCGCAAGCGCCTCTGGAACACCACCATGAACGGCCAATATCCGGTGTTCGGCAACACGGGCACCGTGGGCGCGGGCAAGCTGCCAGTGACGGATAAGTTCCTCGATTCGCCGGGCGCCAAGGCGATGGCCGCTTGGCATGAGTTCTTCGCCAACACCCGTTATTGGGAGCTCGAACCCTTCTTCAATGTGGACGGGGGACGGGCACTAGCGCTCGAACGCGTCTTTGGCGAAGGCGAGGATGAGGAAGGCGAGGGTATCGAATACATCGTCTACGTGGAGAATCCCCGGCTGATTGAAGTGGGCGTGCGCAAGCATACCTATCAGGTGTATTGGTTCAATCCGGCGACGGGCGAGAAGATCAAGGGCAAGGACTGGAAGGGTGAACGCTTCGTCGCCGAGCCGCCCACCAAGACGCAGGATTGGGTGCTGCACCTCTCGCGCGACGGCAAGAAGGAAGGGATGCTCAAGAGCTACAAGTTCGATTCGCGCCCGAACTTATTGCAAGAGGTGGAAGGCAACAATCCGCGCGTGCCCTTCGCCATCGCCGCGCCTACCGGAGATTCCATTTCGCTGGCCCAACCGCATAAGTTTGAGGCCAAGTTAACGCGGCAGGCGCGTGCCACGCGGACGATGCTGTATGTGTGGACGGGCGAAGTGGCGGCCGATGGCCAAGGCTACCGGGTGCTGGGAGCGGGGCCGGAAGGCACGCTGACGCTGTCTCCCGAGTTGGCGACGCGCTATCCGGCGGTGTTGAATTTACGGCTTATGGGCATGAACGCTAACGGCAAAGTGTATACGCTCGACAAAGTATTCCGGTTGGTGCCCTAGGTGCGTGTGCTGGCAATGGACACGACAGCGGAACGAGGATCGCTAGCGTTGGTGGAGGATGACCGGGTGGTGGAGGAAGTGACGCTGCTGGGCCCGGATGGCTTTGCGCAGTTGCTGTTCCCGGCAATTGTCGAGTTGCTGGCGCGGCACGGCTGGACGCTGCCTCAGATCGATCTCTTTGCCGCCGCGTCCGGCCCAGGATCCTTCACCGGGGTGCGCGTCGGAATCACGGCGGTGAAGGGGCTGGCCGAAGCGACGGGCCGCGGGGCGCAGGCGATTTCAAACCTGCGGGCGCTGGCCGGGCAAGGCACGGGAGCACGCCGGGTGCCGGTGATCAACGCCCGGCGCGGCGAGGTGTATCACGGGGTTTACGACGATCACCTGCGTGCTTTGGAACCGGAGCAGCACGGGCCGTTGGCGGGGTTGGCAGCTAAGTTGGAAGCGGGGAGTGTAATTTGCCAGGAGGCTTGGCCGGAGTTGGTGGCTTCGGGCACGTCGTATCAATTGGCGCCGGGTCCCTTGGCCGGCACGGTGGCCGCCCTGGCGTTGGCGGACGGGGGTGTGGATCCCGCGGCAATTGACGCCAACTATGTCCGGCGTTCCGACGCCGATGGCCGCTGGCTCGACGCCGGTTGACGCCGGTAGAGGCCGATCATCAACAGCGCGCCGCCGACGAGGGCCATGTTGGAGGCCTCAGGTGTAGCCAGGGTGACGGAGACGCCGTCAACGTAGAAGAAGCCGGGGTCGTGGCGGTAGACGAAGCTAAGGGTGGTGCTGGGACCCGTGGCGACGAGGTTGAGGGCGGAGAATCCGGTCCAGGCGAAGTTTGGGCTGTTGTTGAGGGTGAGCGAGGCAACGGCGCCGCCGTTCCAGAAGACGTCGAAGCGGTTGGGGGTGAGCCCGGTGGCGCGCAACTGATAGTTGAGGTTGTAACGGCTGCCGGCGACGGTGGTGAGAATTTGGGTTAGCGATCCGGAGGTGCCGATCGGGCCCATATAGGCCTGGTAGGTGCCGGATGCGGCGCCACCGGCGAGGAGACCGGTGAAGCTGGTATTGCCGCCCTGGGTCCAGCCGGCGAAGGTGCCGGTTTCGAAGTCGCCGTTGGTGACAAGATTCACGACGGCGGCGGTCTGGATGACTAGACTCCCCACCGGGAATTCAGCCGCCCGCATGATGCTGGCGCTGGCTAATAGGCCGATGACGGCTACTAGGCGGTATTTCCCTGTGCTATTCACTAAGGGGAGTATGCGGAGCTAGAACTAGGGTGTAAATGGGGAAAATGTACTAGGACTTCCGGGTAGCTCCCTGCCGCTGAC
>JBBQQS010000564.1:0-3274 GCA_038215525.1 Bryobacterales bacterium | reverse complement strand
GCGATGAGACCATCCTTCGAGCCTTCGATGATGTAGGTGGCCAAGCGCTCGTCGAGCGGCAGGTTGACGGCCTTCACCTTCTGCTTGCCTTTCCGGCCACGAAAATGGGCGGTTATCGCCGCGATGTGGAACTGGTTGACGGCCGCCTTCTCTTCCTTGGTCTGGGTGCGCCAGTCGGTTTTGCCCTGGGACGACCGCAGCAGATCGGCTTGGGGATGGTCGGCCGGGAAGTCGGCCACGGGGGTGTTGAAGAGCAGCCATTCGGCCAGATTACGCTCTTCGGCCGGAATACTGGCGAAACGCTCAAGCTTTTCGGCGTTCACGATGGCGAGGTCGAGACCGGCGCGGGTGCAGTGATAGACGAAGACCGAGTTCACCACTTCGCGCGCCGATGCGGGCAGTCCGAAGCTGATATTGGAGACGCCCAAGGTGGTCTTCACAAAGGGGATCTTCTCTTTGATCAGCCGCAGTGCTTCAATGGTTTCGACGGCGCCGCCGATGTAGTTCTCGTCGCCGGTGGCGCACGGGAACACCAACGGGTCAATGATAATGTTCTCGATCTTTACGCCGAATTTGTTGGTCGCCACGTCCACTGAGCGCTCGGCCACGGCCAGCTTGCGTTCCCGGGTGAAGGCCTGCGCCTGCAAGGGATCCTCGTCGATGGTGCCGATCACCAGCGCCGCGCCGTAGCTATTGGCGATGGGGCACAGCTGTTCGAACTTCTCTTCGCCGTCTTCGAGGTTGATGGAGTTAATGATCGCCTTGCCCTGGCAGTAGGTGAGCGCGAGTTCCACCGCCTTGGGATCGGTGGTATCGATCATGATCGGCGCTTTGATCTTGCGGATGAGCTTCTCGTAGAAGAAGGGAATGTCCTTCATCTCGTCGCGGTCGGTGGACTGCAAGCAAACGTCGATCACGTGCGCACCGCCGCGGACCTGCTGGCGGGCGATGTCGGTGGCCTCTTCCCACATATCTTTGGCGATTAGGTCCTTAAACGCACGCGAGCCGATCACATTCGTCCGTTCGCCAATGATCAGCGGCCGCGTCGCGTTGTCGGCTTCCACCAGATCCACGCCTGAGTAGAGCGCGCGATGGCTAACCGCGGGGATCTTGCGCGGGGCCTTGCCTTGGGCCATCTGCGCGATGGCGCGGATGTGGCCCGGATTGGTTCCGCAGCAGCCGCCCACGATATTGAGCCAACCGTGGTCGGCGAACTTCTCAAGTTGCCGGGCCAAAGACTCCGGCGTCTCGGTGTACTTCAGCTCTTCGTTCGGCAGGCCGGCATTCGGATAGCAGGAGAGGCGCGAGGTGGCCATCTCGTGCAGGGTGCGAATGTGGTCGGTCATGAACTCCGGGCCGGTAGCGCAGTTGAGTCCGATCGACAGGATGTCCAGGTGGGCGATCGACGCATAGAACGCGTCGGCCGTCTGCCCGGCCAGCATCGTTCCCATGGGCTCAATCGTGCCCGATACCATGGTCGGGATCTTCTCCCCCAACTCGCGGCCCAATTGGTTAATGGCCAGCAGAGCGGCCTTCACGTTGCGCGTGTCCTGGCAGGTTTCGACGAGCAAGATGTCGGCGCCGCCTTCGACCAGCGCTTTCGATTGGCGGTAGTAGCCTTCCCGCAGATCATGAAAGGTAATGCCCCCGGTGACGGTGATGGCTTTGGTGGTGGGGCCAATCGACCCGGCCACGAAGCGGGGGCCCTGTGACGCATCGCAGGCTTTCCGCGCCAACTGGGCCGAGATCGCGTTCACCTCGTACCATTTGTCCTCGAGACCGAATTCGGCCAGGGTGATGGGATGGCCGCCAAACGAGTCCGTCTCGACGATATCCGCTCCGGCGTCGAGGTACTGCCGATGGATGTCGACGATCCATTCAGGGTGGGTAAAGAGCAAATTCTCCGTGCAGTTTTCGAACTGATTGCCCCCCCAATCTTCGATAGTGGGGTCCTTGGCTTGCACCATGGTGCCCATCGCTCCATCGATGATCAGAATCCGATGGTCGAGGGCATCGTATAAGGCTTGGCGGCGTTCAAGACGAGTCAGCATAATAGCTGAAACCATGATATCAACATATCTTGATCGGTTGATAGGTCCTTGGTCGGGTTAGTGGGTCCAGCGGTCCTGGTCCGAACGGTTCTTCGACATGTAGACCTGGAACTTCTTGCGGGCGCGTTGGAGCTTCCAGTCCTTGTAGGCCTGCCTGATGACGCCGAGGATGTCGATGCTATTGCGATACTTTGTCTTCAGGTAGGCGTAGCCGAAGAGCATGCCGCCCAAGTGGGCGATGTGCGAGACGCCGGAGCTTGAGCCTGCGAACGACATCATGAAGGCGATGGCGCCCGAGATGAGCACCAGGTACTTGGCTTTAATCGGGAAGAAAAAGTAGTAGACCGTCCGATCCGGAAACAGAATGCCGAAGGCCATCAACAAGCCGTAGATGGCGCCGGATGCGCCCACTGTGGCCGATCCCTTCGAGCCGAAAAGGTAGCTGGCCAGGATGACGCACAGCGCGGCACCGATCCCGCACAGGAAATAGAACTGAAAAAAACGCCGGGTGCCCCAGGTGATCTCGAGGTCCTTGCCGAAGAACCACAGCGAGAGCATGTTGAAGATGATGTGGCCAAAATCCGCGTGCAGGAACAAGTACGTCACCGGCTGCCACAAGCAGAACATTTCCACCACGAAGACCGGACGCAGGGGAAGTAGTTCCCGAAAGAGGGTCTCCGCGACACCGAATTGCAAGCAGAAGAAGTAGATGACGAAGATCGCCGAGTTGACGATCACTAGCCACTTCACACCGAGCGGTGTGTAGAAAGGAGAATAACTATCGACGGACCGGCTGTAGTTGGGCATGAAAGGCGATGACCGCGAAAAGACCCCTCCTCCTACAGAATATCATCAACGGGGCAACAGTCTAATCGGTTTGTTCCAATGGGCGCGAGAATTGCCGATGATGCCAAACCACGGGGGCGGAAGAGTGGTCATCGGTGTGCAGCACCCGGCGCGCCGCGCCTTCGGGCGCCAGTTTGGCGCACTGCGCCGCGACCAAGGCCGCCGCGCCGGTGAAGGCCAAGTAGGTCTGCCAGTGCGACAGGATGCCTTCGCTCAGGAAGAAGGGCTGCGCAAGTTTCAGGTCGTAGCCGAAGCGCCAAGCGGCTAAGGCGAAGCAGCCTAGGGCCGTCATGCGCAATATGTAGGCGGCCCACCGTGCCAGGTCTGGTACGAAAGTTCCGAGCCAAACGATGGCTTGATCGACGCGCGGCAGGGAT
>JBBQQS010000563.1:0-3279 GCA_038215525.1 Bryobacterales bacterium | reverse complement strand
TTCTCGACGCTCAGCCGCGTGGTGGAGGCGCTCGTCTCCGGCGGCCGCGTCGTCCGCGGCTACCTCGGCGTGGGTTTGCAACCGATCGCCTTACCTCAACATCTAAGCCAGCAGAAGTATGCGAACGGCCATATTCTCGTTTCCGTTGAACCGCAAGGACCGGCCGAGCAGGCGGGCCTAATGATCGGCGACATCCTCCTCGCCGTCGAAGGCCAAGTGATCGCCGACACAAGCGGCCTGATGGAGTTTCTTGACTCGGGCTCGGTCGGCAAGACGCTCTCGGTCGAGCTGCTGCGAGGCGGACACTTGCAAACGGTTGGCGTCACGGTGGGCGCGCGGCCCGGAAAGGATTAGTCTCATGGCAACTCCCAATTTCGGAGAAATCGGCGAACGGCTTCGTCGCTCCACCGTTTCCATTTCTTCAAAGCAAGCGGGAAATGGCTCCGGCGTCATTTGGACCGCCGACGGGCTCATCGTCACCAATGCCCACGTCCTCCGCGGTGAGCAGCTTTCGGTCGACCTGTGGGATGGCACGCGTCTGCCGGCCCAGCTCTTGAACCTTGACCCGAAGCGCGATGTGGCCACGCTGCGCGTCGAGGGCGCGGACCTGCCGGCGGCCGAAAACTCGAGCGCCCAAGCCCTTCGCCCCGGCGAACTCGTCATCGCGGTCGGCAATCCGCTGGGCTTTCAAGGCGCGCTCTCCACCGGCGTCGTCCACCGGATCGGGCCATTCCGCGGTATGGGCTCCATTCCTTGGGTGCAAGCCGATGTGCGCTTGGCGCCGGGTAATTCCGGCGGTCCACTGGCCGATGCCGAGGGCCGCGTGGTGGGCATCAATACCGCCGTCGCCGCCGGCGGGCTGGGCCTCGCCGTTCCTACTGAAGCCGTACGCCGCTTCATCCGCGTCGGCCCCGAATCCGTGTCGCTGGGCGTCTCGATCCACGCAACGCGCATGCGCATCGACCAGCTCGCCTCGGTCGGCTACGTGGTGCTTGAAGTGACGCCCGGCAGCGCGGCCGATCGGGCTTCGCTAATGCCCGGCGACGTGCTCATCGGCACCATCGATCGCTGGTTCACTCACCCGCAGGATTTGGGTTCCTTACTCGAGTCGGGCTTACCCGCCCTCAAACTGCGCTTCCTGCGCGGCGAACGCCGACGTTGGCGCGAGGTCGTGGTGCCTTTGAAGCAGCCGCAACAGGAGGCCGCATGATCCGCGTTTGGGTGTTGGCCACCTCGCCCATCGTCCGCGCCGGCCTAACGGCCATTTTGCTGGCCCACGGGGCCCTGCAAGCCGTCGAACGCCCGGCCGATGCCGACGTCCTGCTGATCGATCTCGAAGAGGGCGATACGCCCAAGGAGGTGGATTGGCGGGCGCACCCGACCGTGGTGCTGAGCGACGGCACGCCGGTGGAATTGCTGCGCATGGGGTACGCCGCCGTTTTGCCGCGGGACTCGGGGCCGGCGGAACTCACCGCCGCCGTCATCGCCGCCGCCGCCGGCCTCATCGTCATCGATCGCGCTACCTTCAGCAGCCTCGGAGCCTTCGAGCGCCCGCCTTTCTCCGGCAAACCGGTGCCGCCCTTGACACCCAGGGAGGTGGAGGTGCTGCGGCTCCTGGCCGATGGGCTCGCCAACAAAGAGATCGCCGGGAAGCTCAACATCTCCGACCACACGGCTAAGTTCCACGTTGCGGCGATTCTGGAGAAGCTGAACGCGGCCAGCCGCGCGGAGGCGGTGGCGATCGGGATGCGTACGGGGCTGATCTTGCTGTAAGCCCGCGGGAGAGCAAGCGCAGGGGCGGGCGGGAGATCTGCTCGGATACGGGAAGCGGCATCTGGGCGGGCGGCAAGTACCATCCGCCGCATCTGCTTACTGGAAAGTCCGCGCACTGGGAAAAGGGACCGACTGAATGAGAATACTTACCTACAGCGATCTTCATCTTGAATTCGGCGCGGACTTCCGGTTGCCATCGGAGGACCAAGGGGACCTCTTGATTTTGGCGGGCGACGTCATTACGTTTCAGAATTTCAATCCCCTCGATCGCTTGCTGATGGGCTGGAAGAAGCCTATCCTTTATGTCACCGGCAACCACGAATATTACACTCGGCGGCCGATGGGTGAGGAGAATATGAAGTTCCGGGCCTGGCTAGCTGCGCACCATCCGCAGGTCAAGTTGCTGCTGGATGAAGAGGTCAGTATCGAGGGCGTTCACTTTTTGGGCGGTACCATGTGGACGGATTTCGATGGGGGGAACCGAGCAGCAATGGAGTTCGCGCGACGGGAAATGAACGATTTCCGGCTCATTCAGAACGCCGGCGGCAGTACCTTCGCGCCAAGTGATGCGATTCGGCTCCATGAGGAGTTCGTCGGCAAACTGACGGCCTGGTTCGGCAAGGATCTGGACGGCCCGCGCGTCGTCATCACCCACAACGCGCCACTGCTCAATCCCCATACGAAATACAACGACAGCCCTCTTCGCCCGGCGTTTAATTCGCTGGACATGGTGAAGATTATTGAGACTCACCAGCCGCAGCTATGGGTCTATGGACACACGCACGAATGCGACGACCAAACCGTCGGCGGCACGAGGATTATCTCGAACCAACTTGGGTACCCAGACGGAAGAGGCGGTTTCGAGTGTAGAGACTTTGATCGGTTCGGGCGAGCGGTCGATATTGGTGGCCAGTCGCGCGACTCTTGATCTGTGTCTCTTAGCGTCCTGTAACTTGCGGCCCTGATGGAATCAGAGACTGCTGTGATGCGCCTGTCACGCCTTCTTAGCGATGACTCGGGTCGAAGATCGCATTGCGTTCCTGGGCGAGGGAAAAAGCTCTCGGAGAGCATTCCCTGGCGCGTCCGAGCAGCGCCCGGCGGGCCCTAGTCGCGCCAGCGAAGCTTGCTTCTAACAATTGATTTTATTGGTGCGGATAAGAGGACTTGAACCTCCACACCCTCGCGAGTACTAGAACCTGAATCTAGCGCGTCTGCCAATTCCGCCATATCCGCACACCGGTGGACAAGTCTATTGTCACCAATGGGATCGATGGATGTCAAACCAGTGGCGGAAATGGGACAATCCAGTCTATGGGTATCGGTGAACTTTACCTCCAAGAGGTGCGGAAACGAATCGCCAAAGACCGGGCGCAGGCGGAGAAAGCCTTAGCTCAGGTGAAAGACGAGGAACTTAACTGGCAGCCGACAGCGGACGCGAATTCGCTGGCGATTCTGCTGCAACATGTCGGAGGCAACCTGATCTCCCGTTGGACGGATTTCCTCACG
>JBBQQS010000562.1:0-3286 GCA_038215525.1 Bryobacterales bacterium | reverse complement strand
AGAGCAACGCGCACGGAATCGACAAGGGTAGGGTCGTCAAAATAATAAATGGGTGCACGAGGCTCTCGAATTGCGCGGCCAGCACCATATACATAAATACACTGGCCAGACCCATGGCGAGTAACATGTTGGTGGCCGTCTCTTCAAGAATCTTCACCTGGCCGGAGAAGGTCATCGAGTAACCGGGCGGCAGGTTCGTCTTGGCGATCACCTCCTGCACGGCCGCGGCACCTTCGTTTAAGCCATAACCGGGGGCGATATTGCCGTAGATCCCGACGCTGAATTGACGATTGAAACGATCGATGCGCGAGGGGCCCAAGCCCCGCTCCAGTTTGGCGATGGAATCCAGCCGAATGAGGCCTTGGCGGGCGCTGGGAATCAACAAGCGGCCCAGGCTATTGGGGTCGTCACGCTGGCTGGGTTTTAGTCGGACGGTAACCGGGTATTGTTCGCTTTCTTCCTTGTAAGTGGAGATCTGGTCTTCGCCCGACATCAGCAACCGCACCGCGCCCGCCACGTCGGATACTCTGACGCCTAAGTCCGAAGCTAGCTGCCGGTCGATATCGATTTGCATCTCCGGGTTATTTAGATTCAAGTTGACCTTAATGTCGGAGATTACGGGTTTCTTCAATACTTCGGCATTTACTTCCTTGGCGATCTCCACGAGTTTGTTCAAATCCGGCCCGAGTAACTGCGCCCGGATGGGAGCGAAGGTATCGCGCCCGCCCAGGGCGTTGGGAAAAGACACTCGCGGGCGGGCAATCGCAAACTCGGGCAACATTACGGCGCGAACCTTGGCGCCCATCTCTTGAATCGAGCCGCGCTTTTCCGGCGGATCGATCAACAAAGTCATGTAGGACATCGTCACGCGGTTCAGCATCTGCATGCTTTGGGGGATGACGGCTCGGACACCGGGCACTTTTTCGAGTTTCTTCGCCAGCCGCATGGTGAACTGCTCGGTACCTTCGAGGGAAAAGCCCTCCGGCAACTCCATATAGACGGCCAGTTCGCTTTGGTCCTCTTGCGGCATCCACTCTTGCTTGGTGATTTTGTAGAGGGGCACGGTGGAGGCAAGGGTGAGTCCGCAGAGCACCATGATGGCCCAACGATGATTCAATGACCAGTTCAAGCTCCCCAGATACCAGCGGTGGATCAAATCGGGATGGCCTTCCTCGTCGTGTTTCGGGCCGGTAGCGGCTTTCAACAAGCGGGCGCCCAACGCCGGCGTTAGCGTAAAGGCGACTAACATCGATACCAGAATGGAAATTGCCATCGTCCAGCCGAATTGGTTCAGATAGCGCCGTGCATAGCCGCTCATAAAGGCGATCGGCACAAACACGATCACCAGAGAAACCGTGGTGGCAATAACGGCCATAGCAATTTCCTTCGTGGCCGCAATCGTTGCTTCCTTCGGGGGTAACTCGCCTTTCTCAAGGAATCGATAGATATTTTCGAGCACAATAATGGCGTCGTCAATGACGATCCCCACGGCTAGGGTGAGTCCTAAGAGGGTCATCGAATTAAGCGTAAAATCCATCACTCGCAGCACGGTAAAGGTGGTAATGATCGACGTCGGAATGGCAATGGCGCTAATTACCACTGTCCGCCAATCGCGAATAAAGATCCACACAATCAGCGACGCGAGTAAGCTGCCCAGCAGTAAATGCTCCTCGAGCGCGGCTACCGACGCCCGAATATAGTTAGCCTGGTCCGTCGTGACGTCCAACGTAACTCCCTTCGGTAAGTTGGCCCGGATCTCGTCCAGCTTGATCTTGATCGTATCCACCACCTTCACCGTGTTCACGCCCGTCTGGCGGCGGACATCGAGTAAGATCGCGGGCTGGCCCTGGTAATAAGCAAACGTGCGGCGTTCGCCCATGCCGTCTTCGGCATTGCCCACTTCGCGGACGCGCACCGGCGCGCCGTTGACGTTCTTGATGATGATGTCGTTGAATTCGTTAATGTCCTTGACGCGTCCCAGCGTCCGGACACCCAACTCGGAAGCTCCCCGCACGATGCGGCCGCCGGGGGCCTCCACATTCTCGGTGCGGATGGCGCGTTCCACTTCTTGCGCGCTCAGGTTATAGGCATTCAGCTTGTCGAGGTCGAGAAAGATGTTGATCTGCCGGCTGCGGCCGCCGTTGATCTCGATACTGCCTACGCCGTCCACGGTCTCGAGCGCGCGCCGCACCTGCTTGTCGGCGATCTCGGTTAACTCACGCACCGGCCGCGTACCGCTCATCGCCAATTTGATGATCGGGTCGGAGTCCGGGTCGGCCTTGATGACGCTAGGCGGGAGCACGTTCGGCGGCAGGCGCCGCATGGCGCCGCTCACCTTTTCCCGGACATCTTCGGCGGCTTCGGAGATGTCGCGGTCCAGGACGAATTGGACCGAAACGTTGGCATTGCCTTCCGTCACCCGGGCCGTCATCTCGTCAATGCCCGCGATCGCCGCGATGGACTCTTCGAGTGGCAGCACGACCTGCGAAACCATCTCCTCCGGACTTGCGCCCGGCAATTGCACGCGCACATACACGGAGGCCGGATCGCTCTTGGGGAACAAATCGACGCCTAGGTCCAGGAAGCTAAAAATTCCCAGCACGACCAGGAACATAATGAGCATCAGGGCGAAAACCGGCCGCTGTACGCAAATTTCAGATAATTTCACCGGGTACGATCCTTTCGTTGGTGGCCTATCGTTGGTGGCCTTTCGTCGATGGCCAACAACAATAAAAAAAGACACGCAACGGGGCGCGAAGGTTACTGCACAAGAATCTTCCATCATACGATGCTCCCGGGGCCGGGCCGGGAGTCTAAACTGAAAAGGACTCGCATGAAAACCGCTTTTCTCTTCCCGGGGCAAGGTTCCCAGTTCGCCGGCATGGGCCGCTCGCTCGCTGAATCCAGTACGATTGCCCGCCAGACCTTCGAGGAAGCCGACGACGCCCTCGGCTTTGCCCTTTCCACTCTTTGCTTCGAAGGGCCGGAGGATGCCCTGAAGCTCACTGAGAACACCCAACCCGCCCTCGTCGCCGCCTCTACCGCCGCTTGGCGCGTGCTCGCCGACCGCGGACTGCGCCCGGACTACGTCGCTGGCCATAGCCTCGGCGAGTACTCGGCCCTGGTCGCCGCTGGCAGCCTGACCTTCTTCGATGCGCTCCGTCTGGTTCGTCTTAGGGGCCAGTCGATGCAGCGGGCCGTCCCCGCGGGCGTCGGTGCCATGGCCGCGCTGCTGAAGCTTCCCTCCGGCACTCTGGATGGGATCCTGGCCGCGGCGGCCGAGGGC
>JBBQQS010000561.1:0-3287 GCA_038215525.1 Bryobacterales bacterium | reverse complement strand
GGAGGATGCGCCAGGCGTGGGTGGCGAGTTGGGTGACGAGGAACTTCCGATAGGTGTTTTGGGGAGCGAAATCGTGCAGGAAGCCGTCTTTGAGGGCTTCGAAATCGGCGGCGGATTCAAAGGGGAGGACGGGGAGTTTGGCGGTGAGACCGTGGGTGACGGCGTTCCAGCGGGCTTTGGCTTTACCGGCGGCGGTGCGCGGGCCGGTGGACTGTTGCGCATTCTGTTGACAGGCGGCTTTTTGAGCGGTGGAGAGGGGTCTCGGCATGAGAATAGAGTGGCATGCCGGTTTGGACGGGGAGCGCGTTTGGGGGTAGGGTGAAGCGGCTAGGAGATTGACAGGATGAGGTTTATGAATCTTTATGGTGCTGCAATTTGTTGTGACTCGCGCAAATGGGGGGACTGTCTCGCGTGCTATCGCCGGCTGCCCGCTGGCGGCCTTAGGCGGATAGCAGCTCTTCGAGTTTAGTGGTCTCGAAGAGGCGCTCGCTGAGGGTCTCGATTTCGGCGGTGGAGAGCGCGGCCAGCTTGGTTTGGGCCCAAGTGGGAAGGGGGCCGAAGCGCTTTTCGATCATCAGTCGAAGCAACCGCAGCTCGCCTTCTTGCCGGCCTTCTTGCCGGCCTTCTTGCCGGCCCTTTTGCCGGCCTTCTTGCCGGCCCTTTTGCAGGCCCTTTTGTAGGCCCTTTTGCAGGCCTTGTTCCAGGCCCTGTTCCAGGCCTTGTTCCAGACCCTGCGCCAAACCCTTGCGGATCGCGGGGCCAATCACCTGGTTTTCCATGAGATCGATTTCGAGCGGCATTCGTTCTACTTCTTTCTGTACCATCGGTTCCAGCCGCCGCAAGCCGGCGAGAATCATCAACTGTTGGGTGGCCACGTTCCGCTCGCCTTCCGGCAGCGTCCCAATCTTGGCCACAATCTTGCGGACCGCTTCTCTATGATCCCGCAGCTTGGTGAGGATCGCAATGAGGTTGTCCCCGACGTCGTCGCTGGCGAGGAGAGCCTCGCCGTCCAACTCGCGGATGTCGATCACGCGGTAGCGGATGGAGACGTCTGGGCCGACTAGCTTGTCCGGCATCGTGAGGGGCGCCTCGCCGACGTAGAGCACAATCTGCCGCGGAAACTTACGCGTCAAGCGATAGGTGCCCAGCGAATACTCCGCCATACGCAGGTTGATGTCGCTGTCGTTCTTACTTTGGAGTTCGAAGTGATGGAGTTGGCCATGAGCGTCTTCGGCGAGCAGGTCCATACGCAGGTTCTGGGCCTTGGGTAGCTCGATGTCGAGCCATCTGGGATTAGCCAAACCGGCGAGCATCTCGATCGTGAGTCGGCTGCGGAGGCGGAAGAGAAGCTTAAGGGTGGGATCGAAATCGGGCATCGTTTCATTCTTGCGCAGACAGGCAGACAGGAGTGGGCTTATAGGTCGGCAAAGGTGGCCATTTCGAGGTAGATCCTCAGCGAAGTTTCGATGAGGTTGATCATGAGGGCGGCGCCGGAGCCTTCGCCTAGCCTTAGGCCGAGGTCGAGGGATGGGGTGGCGCTCATAGCTTGGAGCATGGCGTGGTGGCCGGGTTCGGCGGAGCGGTGAGAGAAGAAGGCGGTGTTGAGGGCATCGGGATTGAGTTTGACGGCGACGAGGGCGGCGGCGGAACTGATGAAGCCGTCCACTACCACGGGCAGGCCGATTTCGCTGGCGGCGATGATGAAGCCGGCCATGGCGCCGATTTCGAAGCCTCCCAGATTGGCGAGGAGGTGCAGGGGTTCGCGCGAAGGGTGGAGGGCGAGGGCGCGGCCGACGACGGTGGCTTTGTGGGCGATGCCGGCGGCGTCGAGGCCGGTGCCGGCACCGACGGTTTGGGCGGGAGGGAGGCCGGTGAAGGCGGAAAGAATGGCAGCGGCCGGGGTGGTGTTGCCGATGCCCATTTCGCCGAGGCCGACGAGGTCGAAGCGTTGTTGGGCGTTGTGGGCCAGCATGCGGCCGCGCTTTAAGAGCTCTTCGGCTTTGGCGATCGTCATGGCGGGCTCGACGGCGAAGTTGGCGGTGGGGTGGCCGACGCCGCAATCGACGATGACGGGCTCGATCTGAAATTGGCGGCAGAGGACGTTGATGGCGGCGCCGCCGCGCTCGAAGTTTTTGACCATGGCGGCCGTGACCGAAGCGGGGTATGCGCTGACTCCCTCGGCGACGACGCCGTGGTCGGCACAGAAGAGGTACATGCCTTTGCGAGGCAGGGGAGGGGTGATTTGGCCGGTGAGGAGGCAGTAGCGATGGGCGAGCTTTTCGAGGTCGCCGAGGCTTCCGAGGGGTTTGGTGAGCGAATCGAGACGGTCAAGAATGGCAGCGGAGAGAGACACAGCTTCCATCTACCCACTAAACTGGTGGATATGGCAACTCTGCCCCTGGCCGCATCCGCAATTGCTCAACCGAAGGTCCGCATGCACCCGATTCGTCGCCGGAGGTCGATCGTCGTCGATATTGGGGGGGTGAAGGTAGGCGGTGGGCACCCGATTATGGTGCAGTCGATGACGAACACCGATACGGCGGATGTGACGGGCACCGCGAACCAGGTGATGGAGTTGGCCAAGGCCGGATCAGAAGTGGTGCGGGTGACGGTGAACACCGAAGACGCGGCGAAGGCTTTGCCGCGCGTCGTCGACACCATCCGGCTGCATGGCTTTATGACGCCGATTGTGGGCGACTTCCATTACAACGGGCACCAGTTACTGAAGAAGTATCCGGAGTGCGCGCGGGCGTTGGCGAAGTACCGGATCAATCCGGGGAACGTGAATATCGGCAAGAAGCATGACGATAACTTCCGGACGATGATTGAATGTGCCATTGAATACGGCAAGCCGGTGCGGATTGGCGTGAATTGGGGCTCGCTCGATTCGGCGTTGCTGACCGGGATGATGGACGAGAATGCGAAGCTGCCGGAGCCGCTGGACGCGAAGGAAGTCACCATGAATGCGATGGTGATGAGCGCGTTGATTTCGGCGGAGAAGGCCGAGAGTTATGGGCTGCCGCATAACCACATTATTTTATCGGCGAAAGTAAGTGGGGTGCAGGATTTAATTGTGGTGAATCGCGGCTTGGCGGCGAATTGCGATTATCCGATCCACTTAGGTTTGACTGAGGCGGGGTTAGGTTCGAAGGGGATTGTTTATTCGACGGCGGCGTTGGGGGTGATGTTACAGGAAGGGATTGGCGATACGATTCGCTGCTCGCTGACGCCGATGCCGAATGGGGACCGGACGGACGAAGTGATCGTCTGCCAGCAGATCCTGCAGG
>JBBQQS010000560.1:0-3309 GCA_038215525.1 Bryobacterales bacterium | reverse complement strand
CTCCAGATCGACGATCGCGAGCTTGGGATCCTGGGGGTCCGGCCGCGGTTCGGAGGCCACTTTGGCGAGGCCGACAACGGACGATTCGCCGGTGCTGTGATAGATAAATACCTTGTCGCCAGGGCGCATAGCGCGGATGGCTTGGAGGGCTTGGGCATTGCGAACGCCGTCCCAAGTGGTGCGTTTGTCGCGCGCCAAATCGGCGATGGAGTAGGCTGAAGCCTCAGTTTTAGCAAGAAAGTACGACATTTCCCATTAGTACCGCATGTGGCTAGACTACCCGCAAGAACGGGGACTTCCCACAGCACTCCAAAATCAGATAAACTGGCATATAATCAAGCTGTTGTACCCAAATCAATCGGGTCGTAATCATGACGGTGATGAGAAAATTGGGAATGTTGGCGGAGGAGTATTGCCGATGAGGATGCGTTCGGGTCCAGTAGCGGCCTATTATTTGGCCTATAGCGCTTTTGTGATTTCGACCTGCGTCTGCCTGTCGGGAGCGCAGCAAGTCGAGAAAGCGGCGAAGAACGAAAAAAATAAGACGGAAGTGACTTCGCCCGCGGCCACTCTTCCTGATTTGGATATCAAGAAGGACGACATGACCAAAGCCGCAGGGGCGGCGGTCGACCCCCGGTCGTATGTCATCGGGCCGGAAGACATCATTGCGATTCGCGTCTGGCGCGAGGCGGAGATGTCGGCCCTGTACGCGGTCCGTCCAGACGGCAAGATCAGCATGCCGCTGGTGGGCGAGATCGAAGCGGGCGGCGCGACGCCGAAGGAACTCGAAGCCAAAGTGGTCACCGCGCTTGAAACCGTGATGAACCGGCCGCAGGTGGCAGTTTCGGTACAAGAAGTCCGCAGCAAGAAGTACTACGTGCAGGGCCAAGTGCATCGCGCCGGATCTTTTCCCTTGGTCTCGAAGTTAACCATCCTCGAAGCCTTGGGTTTGGCGGGTGGCTTACAGGAGTTCGCCAACGAAAAGGACATTCGGATCCTTCGCAAGGGCCAAGTGCTCAAGTTCAACTACAAGGAAGTCACCCGGGGCAAAAAGATGGACCAGAACATCGAACTGCTGCCCGGTGACCAGATTATCGTTCGGTAAGCGGAGAGTTTTCAAATGCAACCTTCACAAGATCCATTTTCGATTCCCCGGCGAACGCTGGATATGGAGGACTACATTGACGTGATCCGCCGGCACCGGGCGTGGATGCTCGGTCCGATTTTCGCGGCCCTGGTGATTTCAGTCGTCGTCGCGTTCCTCTGGCCGGACACTTATGTGTCAAGCGCGATGATCCGCGTGACGCCCTCCCAAGTGAGCGAACGGATGGCGCCGCAGGTGATCAACGCCGAAATGTCGCAGCGCGTCAGTAGCATGGCGAACGAAATCCTCAGCCGTACGGCGCTCACCAACATCATCAATTCGCTGCAGCTCTATCCTCGGGACCGCAAGCGCCTGCCCAACGAAGATGTGGTGGAAATGATGCGGCGCGACATCAAGATCGGTGGCGTGGGCTTGCTGGCGACCCAGCAGAGCGAACGCGTGAACGCTTTTCGCATCTCCTTCTCTTACAGCGACCGGCTATTGGCCCAAAAGGTATGCCAGGAACTGGTGACGAAATTTATCGACGCCAATCTGCGGACCCAGCAAACCCAGACCACCTCGGCCGACGACTTCTTTAGCGAGCAGCTCGACACCCGTAAGAAGCGGCTCGAAGAGATCGACTCCCGCTTAACCTCCTTCCGCGTACAGAATCAAGGCCGCTTGCCGGAGCAGATCGGCACGTCGGTGAGCCAGTTGGGTGCGATCGAGAACCGCATGGGAAATTTGAATAGCGGTATCCAGCGCGCCACGCAAGATAAGATGCTCTTTGAGAGCCGCTTGAGCATCCTCAAGGATCAACTCCGGCAGTCGAGCCAGCCCGTCGCCATGCAGACCGAGCAGCGGGAACAGCGCGAACGTGCGACCAGCGACCGGCTCGCGATGATCGACCGCGATGTTCTGGCGATGGAAACCAACTTGGCCGCCCTACTCGAGCAGTACCGCGAGAATCATCCCGACGTGCAGCGCCGCAAAAGCGAGTTGGCGGTGATGAAGCGGCGTCGCGAAGTGATCTCGAACGAAGACGAAGCCAAGAAGGCCGCGCCGGTGGTGGCGGAAAAGCCCCGCGGCATGTCCGGCGCCCAAGTTCGCGAAGTGCGCGAGATTGAGGGGCAGATCGCCGCGACCCAGAGCATGATTGAAGCCAAGCGGGTGGAGGTCGAGAATTTGCAGCGTGACTACAACTCGGCTACCTTGCAGTCTCGCGGTCTACAGGGTCAGATCATGGCCACCCCGGTGGGCGAAGCCAAGTATGACGAGCTCTTGCGCGAGCGCGCCCTGGCTAAGGAACAGTACGAAGAAACTTCGAAGAAGTCCGAAATGTCCAAAACCCAGATGCAATTGCAAAATCGCAAACAGGGTGAAGCGCTCGAACTCCTCGATCCCGCCAATACGCCGCAACAGCCGACCGATCCCAATCGGTATTTTATCGTGGGCGCGGGCGTCGGTATCGGCGCGTTGATCGGGATGTTTATCGTGGCGGCGCGCGAAATGAAAGACACCACGCTCAAAAGCCTGAAGGACGTTCGCGCTTATACGCAGTTGACGGTATTGGGCAGCGTGCCGCTGCTCGAAAACGACCTGGTCGTGCGGCGCCGCCGGCGTCTTACCTGGTTGGCTTGGTCGACCGCGTGTTTGGCCGGGATTCTGATTATGGCGGGATCTGTGGTCTTCTACTTCACGAACAAAGCCTAGAACCCGCAGCCAACCTAGAGAATTGATAACGGAGGAATCATGAGTCGAGTTCACGATGCGTTACGCCGGGCCGAACAGGCCGGGAGCTTTAGCCCCACGGCGGTAGCGCCCATGGAAGGCACCCGCCGGTCGGTGATGATGGACACGTCATTGTCGGCCGAACAGTCGTCCATGCTGGCGGGCTTGCTGGAAAAGGTCCAGGAAGTTCCCTTTAACCCAGCTCCCGAAGCCCACCTGATCGATGCCGCCCGGCCGCACGAGGCGCCGACGGAAGAGTTCCGTACCTTACGGACGCGGCTCAACCACATGCAGAGTTTGCAGCCGATCCACTCGATCGTGGTGACGTCCCCTTCGCCGGCCGAAGGCAAGAGTCTGGCGGCGGTGAATCTGGCGCTGGCGCAATCGCACCTGGCGGGCAACAATACCCTCCTCTGCGATTTCGACTTCCGCCGCCCCATTGTCCATCACTTGTTTCAGGTGGACCGGACGCCCGGCATCACCGACTACCTGAT
>JBBQQS010000559.1:0-3309 GCA_038215525.1 Bryobacterales bacterium | reverse complement strand
TTACGGACGTGGCGTTGTCGGCGGGGGCGGGATTTTTGGTGGCGATATCGGGCAGTATGATGCTGATGCCGGGGTTGCCGAAAGAGAGCCGGGCGGCGGCGATCGATGTGGATGAGCGGGGCGCGATTATCGGGCTGAGCTGAGTTTACTTGTCACGAGGAACGTGAGGGCGATGCCGATGGCGTAGGCAGCCAGATCCAGAAGGCTGAAGTGGGTGCCGAGTAATCTGGCGGTCAGCCTTACGGATAGCGAGGGGCTCGTGAGGAGATGCTGGGGGATGAGCGTGAGTTGGAATAACTCGATGGCGGTCATGATGAGCATGGCGAGGGCGGCTACGGCGGTAGGTTTTCTGCGCGTGATGAATTGCACCAGGACATAGATCATGGCGGCATAGAGGGCGTCGCCGAGATACTTGTCCCAGATCACCCAACCGAGGGGGACGAGCCGGGTGAACAAGCCGAGGGAGATGATCGGTACCAGTGTCTTTAGCGCCATGGCCGGATCTAAGTGAGTGTATAGGATACTGAAAGGATGAGAATCGCTTTCTGGCTTTGCTTGGCCCTGACGTTGACCGCGCAGCAGGCGTGGCGTGAGACGGTGGATTTGCCGGGGGTGGATTTTCGCGGGCTGACGCCGGCGCAGAAGCAGAAGGTGCTGGTGGCGCTGCGGGAGGCTGACTGCACCTGTGGCTGCCAGATGAAGCTGGCGCAGTGCCGGGTGGAAGATCCGGCCTGCGGGCAGAGCACGACGCTGGCGAAGGTGGCGGTGGCGGCGGCTAAGGCGGGGGAAGATGTGAAGGCGGCCCTGGCGAAGTCGCCGCTGGCGGTGGCGGCGGCGAACCGGAATAAGGTGTTACTCGATCCGGTGAAGATCGAGACGACGGGAGCACCGGCGAAGGGTCCGGCGGACGCGCGAATTACGTTGGTGGAGTTTTCCGACTTTCAATGCCCTTATTGTATCCGCGCGGTGGGGCAGTTAGAGGCGGTGCTGAAGGCTTATCCGAAGGATGTGAAGTTAATTTATAAGCAATTTCCTTTGGATAATCATTCGGAGGCGCGGCTGGCGTCGCAGGCGAGTTTGGCGGCGCATGCGCAGGGTAAGTTCTGGTTGTTGCATGACCGGATGTATGCGCGCAGCCGGGAAATCAATCGCACGAATATTCTGGCTTGGGCGGCGGAGTTCGGTTTGGATATGCCGAAGTTCACGGCGGCGATGGATTCGCCTTTAGTGAAAGAGCAAGTGGATCGCGACTTAGCCGAGGGGGCGAAGGTGGGCGTGGAGGGGACGCCGACTTTGTTTGTTAATGGGAAGAAGTATCAGGGGGCGATTGAGCCCGCGGTGCTGATTGCTCTGTTAGCTAAGGAGTGAGCTCTGCCCGATTACGACTCAGCCCTGAAGCTTCTTTTCCGGCAACCCGCGCGTCGGGTGATCGCGATGTTGGCCAGAGTGCCGATGCGCAAATGGCTCGACATCGAATTGCCCAAGACGCAGAACCTGCGCATGGACATGCTCGGCGAAGACATGGTCGGCGATCTGCACCACATCGAACTCCAAAGCACCAACGACAGCGGCATCAATCTGCGGATGGCGGAATACTCGTTGGGAACCTACCGGCTGCTGCGCAAGTTTCCGCGGCAGACGGTGCTCTACGTGGGCGAAGCGCCGCTGACGATGCCGGACGAACTGCGAGGCTCGGATTTCTGGGCTCGCTATCGGGTGATCGACGTCCGCGACTTGGACGGCGAGGCACTGCTGGCCAGCGATGACGTGGGAGACAACGTGATTGCGATCCTCACGAAGCTGCGGGATCATAGGGAAGCGGTTCGCAAGATCGTGGCCAAAATCGGGACGCTGCCGGAAAGCGAACGGAACGTGGCCACGCAGCAGTTAGTGATTCTGGCGGGCCTGCGGCGGCTGGAACCGATGGTGCAGGAAGAGGTAGAACGAATGCCGATTATTATTGATCTCATGGAGAACCAGATCATTGGACCCGCGATCCGCAAGGGTTTGGAGCAAGGGCTTCAAGAGGGCCGCCAGAAAGGCATACAGGAAGGCCGGCAGGAAGGCCGGCAGGAAGGCCGGCAGGAGGGCGAAGGGCACTTGCTTCGCCTGATGTTGCAAAAGCGCTTCGGTAGGTTGCCCGATTGGGCGAGTGCGAAACTGGCAGGCCTCTCGATTGCGGAGATCGAGACGGTGGGCGAGCGGATTTTTGAGGCGGCTACGCTCGAAGACCTTCTGCGATAAGTTACCGGTCGTCGTCGTCGATGTCGAGACTTAACGGGGCGAAGGCGGCTTGGCGGGTTCCGGGGTACGGGACGTTCCAACCGCGGACGGTGTGCCATAAGATGCGGTTCAGACGGTCGGAGGGGGCCGCGTCGGGCTCGCTCCATTTAAAGCGGGCGGAGGCGAGGGCGGCTTGCTTGGCTTCGCCTTTTAAGGCTGAGGCCGAAGGGTTGACGGCGAAGAGATCCTGGCGGGGTGTGAGGGCCGTGTATGGGGCGGGGTCAGGCTGGTCAGTAAAGCCGGCGCGCATGTCGTTCGCGATCAAATCAAACAGCGACAGGGTGGGCAGGCCCAGGATAAGCTCGATGGTCTTGAGCATGCTTTGGTTCGAGTAGAAGGTGGAGTCGACACGGCCGCCTTTGGTGTAGGGGCTGACGGCGAGGGCGATGGTGCGGTGGCCATCGACGTGGTCGACGCCGTTCTGGGCGTCATCTTCGACGACAAATATCGCCATTTTCGCCCAGAATTTGGACTTCGAGAGGCCTTCCACGATTTGGCCGAGGGCGAGGTCATTATCGGCGACCATGGCTTGGGGCGTTGACGCGCCGGGGCTCGAGCCGTAAGTGTGGTCACAGGGGAGTTGTAACATCACTAAGTTGGGCATCTTGCCGTCCTGCTCCCATTTGGCGACGTCTTTCAGAAAGATCTGGGCGCGGACGACGTCGGGAATGCCATTGGTGTAACTCGGATAATTCTTGGCTAGGATTTGATTGATGGGGGCGATGGGGGCGGTGACATTCCATCGGGTAGAGTGATCTTCGCCGCGCTTCCAGGAATCAAGCAAGGGGCGACGCTCGCGGGCGGAAATATTAGCTAGGGTGCCGGCGTATTCGCCGTAGATCTTGGCGGTGCGGCCTTTCTTTAAGGCTAAGTCCCAGATGAAGCCGCTATTCGAGTAAGCGAGGGGGTCGGAGCCATCGAAGGGGTAACTGCGGCCGGCGTAACCAGGCCACATGGTGTAGCCGACTTCGTTCGCTTGTGTAAGCCACTGGTGACCATTGGCGCTGTTGCCGCCGCTGGCGTAGA
>JBBQQS010000558.1:0-3319 GCA_038215525.1 Bryobacterales bacterium | reverse complement strand
CCATGGCCCCTACTCGCCCGCCGTGCGCGCCGGCGATTTCATCTATGTTTCCGGCCAAGCCGCCGTCGACCCAGTGACCCAAGACTGGAGCTTCGGCGACGTGCAGCACGAAACCCGACGCACGATTGAGAACATCCAACTGATTCTGGCCGGCTGTGGCGCCGAACTGGCCGACGTCGTGAAGTGCACGGTTTTTCTGAGAGATGGCCGCGATTTTGCCGCAATGAACGAGGTCTACACCGAGTTCTTCGGCCAGGCCAAACCGGCGCGTAGTACGGTGGAGGTCCGATTCGCCAACCCTGAAATGAAGATCGAGATTGACGCCATCGCTTACCGGGCGCGTTAGCCGCGACTTCGGTCGATTTCGTAAAGTACTGAAAATAAAAATTAAAGGCACCCTTTTGGGGGTGGCCCCTCCGAGAATGCGGGTAGCGGCTACAATACAGGAGATCGCTTCTGGCTCTTCTTGAATGCCTGCCTCTCTACCAAAGCCTTTCTCGCCAACGTGGCACCGCCGGAGTTTGACACTCTGGGCCGTGCCGATGCGTACAGGCGCTCCTTGATGACGGCCTGGAACCAGTGGCTTGAGCAATTGGTCGATCGGAACGCGAATGGGTTAGCCTTCTTCATTGTCGGCTCGTTCTTCGCCTACCATGCCTGGCTGCTGGACTACCGCCACATCTGGTCAGACGAGCTAGCCACCTTTTACATCGCCCGCACCCACTCCTGGGCGAGTATCTGCGAAGCTTTGCGGCTCACGGCCGATGGGCAGCCGCCCACTTACCACTATCTGCAGATTCCCATGCTGTCGTTCTTGGGGGATCATCCGGCCAGCCTGCGTTGGCTGAGCTTGGCTTCCGCCATCGTCACATTGGGGGCCGCCTTCGTCTGGCTCCGTCGCACCACGGGCAACGTGGCCGCGCTGGCCGCCTTGGTGATGCTGGCGAGTTCGGAGTTGAGTTTCTATGCCGTAGAGGCCCGGCCTTATTCCGTTCTCATGGCCTGTGTGGCGCTCGCGCTGGTTAGCCGCCGTAGGGCGTGGCGGATCATTTGGTTGACGCTCGCCGTCAGCCTCCACTACTACGCGGCTTTCATTCCGTTGGTTATGGCCTGCACCGAGAAGAGCTGGCGCCGGCGGGCCATGTATTTGCTCGCTTGGGCGCCGCTATTGATTACCGTGCCGGCCATGCCCCCGCCTCGGCTGATGAACTTGGGCGGCCCTTTCAGCCCTACCCCCATCAGCTTGTTTTTTGCCCTGCCGGCGCTGGCGGGGGGGGCGCGTTACGCGGTGTTGCTCCTTCTGCTAGTTGGCGGTCTTGCCGGGCACTTCACCTTGGCGCGATTCTGGCGGGAGTGCTTTGGCCGGCGCCGGCACACCGCCTGGGCCCTGATAGCCATGGTGCCCATTTGTTGGCTGTTAGGCGAGTACTTCACCGGCATCTTCTTCCGTCGCTATGCTATCGTCAGCCTGCTGGGCTTGGCTGGGCTGATCGCGTGGTTTCTACATCAGACGCGGCACCGCGCCATCCTGGCCGTTGGGTTCGCGTTGTTCTCGTTCGGTTGCACTCTTACGGTGAAGACTACTGCGCGCTGGGATGCGCGCGAAACGGCGAAGGTGGTAGACCGGGAACTGGCCGGCTCCACCCGTGCCGTGGTGATGGGCCAACCCTCTTATCTCGAATTGCGGTATTACCTCAGTCCTGCCGCGCGCATCAGGTTTCACCGCCTGACGATGGATCGCCCGAGCTTCACCACCCAGTACGCGCAGCGGCCCCACAATTACCATGCTTACTCCGAAATGATCGGGAAGTATGCCGGCTTTACGCCGGTGGGCCTGGAGGATTGGCTGCGTGGCCATTCGTCCTTCGTCCTGGTGGTGGAGTCGGATAAGGATTGGATCCTCGTCGCTTGCCGCCGCCGCGGAGCGGCTCTCGTTCCGATCGCGCATAGCTCTACGCATCAGCTCTATCGGGTGACGTTGCCGCCCCACTTTGGTTCAGTGGGACAGGTGGCCCGCCTAACCCGCTAAGCTGAAGCCAGGTGCAACTTCTCAAAATGCAGTGGTGCGATTTGCTCTTTGCCCACTGGCGCATCGATGCGGCCCTGCTCCGCCCGCTGATCCCTCCGGCGCTCACGCTCGACCTGTGGCAGGGCGAGGCGTGGATCGGCGTGGTGCCGTTCCGCATGCGCGGCGTGGGGCCCGCCTTCCTGCCCTTCGGCTCAAACTTTGCGGAGCTCAACGTCCGTACGTATGTCCGTCATGGCCAGCGCGCGGGCGTTTGGTTCTTCAGCCTCGATGCGGCTAGCAAAGTCGGCGTGCGCTTGGCGCGTCAATTTTTCTACTTGCCTTACTTCGACGCCCAAATGACGGTGGACGCGCGCGGCGACGGCTTTCGTTACGCCAGCGAACGCACCCACCGCGGTGCGCCCGCAGCTCGGCTCGATATGACTTACGCGCCCACCGGACCCATAGCCACCGCCCAGCCCGGCACCCTAACCGATTGGCTCACCGCGCGCCACTCGCTCTATAGCGCCGATGCGCAGGGCCGTGTCTACCGCGGCGATGTCACCCATGGGCCCTGGCCGCTGCAACCGGCCGAAGCCAACTTCACCACGCTCGAGATGGGATTCCCCTTTCCCGGCCCACCGGCCTCGCTGTGGTTCGCGAAGCACCTCGATGTCCGTGCCGGCGCGCTGGTTAGAATGGACGGATGAACAAAGACGAGATTCTGCTGGCGCAAAAGGAGTATCTCTTCCCGGCTGTCTTCCATTACTTTGCCGAGCCGCTGGTGATCTCGCATGCCAAGAATCAGTACGTCTGGGACGCCGACGGCAAGCAGTATCTCGACTTCTTTGGCGGCATCGTCACTATCTCGGTGGGCCATTGTAACGACCATGTGGACGCCGCGGTGCGCGAACAGTCCGCCAAGCTACAGCACGTCAGCACCGTTTTAGTAAATGAGCCCCAAGTACGCCTGGCCAAGAAAATCGCCGAAATTATGCCCGGCAACTTACGCAAGAGTTTCTTTACTAATAGCGGCACCGAAGCCAATGAAACGGCGATTCTGGCGGCGCGTTGCTACACCGGCTCAAACGTAGTGATCGCGTTGCGTTATAGCTACCACGGCCGGTCTGCGATGGGCATGGCGATGACCGGCATCGGCACGTGGCGCCTGGGCGGCACGGCACCCCCTGGCTTCGTCTTCGCCCACAATGCCTACTGCTATCGCTGCCCGTTCGGACTCACCTATCCTAGTTGCGACGTACGCTGCGCCCGAGACATGGAGGAGTTGATCAAAACCACCACCAGTGGCCGCAT
>JBBQQS010000557.1:0-3324 GCA_038215525.1 Bryobacterales bacterium | reverse complement strand
AACCGCCATTGGCGTCGATGCCCATGCGGATCTGAGGGCCGATCGCCTGGCGCACGGCCTTCACCCGCTCCACATCGGACTCCACCTCGATCCCCACCTTCACCTTCAGAGTCTTCAAGCCCTGCGCCATCGCCCAAGTGGCAATCTCCGCGGCCCGGCCTGGCTCCACGCCCGACACCGACATCTTGATCGGAATCGTCTCGCGCACCGCGCCGCCCAGCAGCCGATACACCGGCAAGCCGCAACTCTTGCCCAGAATGTCCCACAGCGCGATCTCCACGCCCGACTTGGTGAAGGGATGGCCGAAGACGACGCGTCGCATCTTTGCCGTCAGACGCTCAATGTCGCGCGGATCCTCCCCCACCAGGGCCGGTTCCAGGAAATTGCGAATGATGTGGACCGCCGTGACGTTGTCCTCCCCGCTCCAGAGCGGCGTGCAGGAGACCTCGCCCAACCCAGTGATGCCCTCATCGGTATGCACCCGCAACATCACGAAGGGCGAGGCCGCGTGGAGGCCAATACTGCCCCGAATCACCAACTCCGGCCGGATCGGCACCAGCACCGGAATCGTCTCAATGCGACGGATCTTCATAGGCCGCTAGAGAACCCCGTACTTGGCAAAGACGTCGCGCAGATAAGCGCCATTCATTAGTTCGGCGCGCGAGCTGTCTTCGCGGCGCACCTTATCGGTGGCCAGTGCGATCACCTCGGCCACCATGATCTTGGGCACCACCACGGTGCCGTCGAAATCGGCGAAGACAAAGTCGCCCGGGTGCACCAGCACCTCGCCGCAATCGACGGGCACGTTGTAGGCCGTAACGCAGCCCCGACCCATGGAATCCACAGGCTTGATACCGGTCGCAAACACCGGGAAACCCAGCTCTTCGATCTTCTTCACGTCGCGCACTAAGCCATCGATGACGGCCCCGCGCGCACCCCGCGCTCGCGAGGCAGTGGAGAGCAATTCTCCCCAGGGCGCATTGCGAATCGAGTGCTGCGTGCCCACCACGGCGATCTCGCCGGGCAGCAGGCTATCGACGGCCTCGATCTCGATGCTGTAAGGATCGGCTGGGATGTGATAAAGGTCAGAGCACAGAATCGTGCGCGCCCAGCCCGCCATTTTGCACGACGCATAAAGCGGGCGGATGTACTCCCGCATCGCCTGATTTCTGACCCCCAATTGGTCTAATGAATCCGACACGACGGCCGTATACAAGTTCTGCTCGGCGAATTCACAAATCGCCAGATCGTGAGCCACATTAGGCGACCCGATATTGTTCGATGACTGCATCATTTACCTCTACCCCTAGCCCCGGCCCATCGGGCACCGAGAGAAATCCATCCACCATCTTCAGCGGTTCCTTCACCAGTTGCCGGCTCATGGGGCCGTACGAAGTGCTGAATTCCACAAACTCGGCCCGGCGCTGGAAGGCGGTTAAGTGCAGCGACGCGGCGGTAAGCAGATCGCTCGACCAGGAATGCGGGATCACGATGCGGTTGAGACGCTCGGCCATATGCACGATCTTCCGGCCGACGGTGAAGCCCCCGCAGCGGGTCAGGTCCGGCTGCACGACATCCACGCCGCCGCGTTCCAGAAGTTGCGCAAAACCCCATTCGGTCGCTTCCTGCTCGCCGCAAGCGATCCGCACGTCGACGGCTTCGGCCACCTGTCGATAGCCGTCATAGTCTTCGGGATGCAGGAGCTCCTCCACCAGGAACGGCTCAAACTGCGCGATGGAGCGAACGATCTGGATCGCCTCCTTGGCACTGCGCTCCACGAACCAACCGGTGTCGACCAGCAGATCCCGGCGCGGGCCCAGCGCCTCTCGGGCGGCTTCCACCAGCTTCACGTCCTGATGACGATCCCTCCCGAAGACGCCCCAGCCAAACTTGATCGCAGTGAAGCCCTGGTCCACGTAGCCGGCCACGGCTTCCTTCATCGCTTCGGGCGTCGGGCGAAAGAGCGTGCTGGCATAAGCGCGAACTTTCGATCGCCACTTCCCGCCCAATAGAATATGGATGGGCTGGCCGTAGAACTTACCGCAGATATCCCACAACGCAATGTCGATGGCGGAGATCGCCTGAATCGCGACCCCGCGGCGCCCGTAGTAGATGCTGTCGCGGTACATGCGGTACCAGAGGCGCTCCACTTCGAGCGGATTCTCACCGATCAGTAGCGTGGCTAAGCCATCGAAGCATTCCATGCCCACTTCCTGGCTCCAGCGCGGTGCGTCCACGCAGGCTTTGGCCACGCTGGCGCAGGTTTCCATATCGGAGTAGCCCACGATTCCGGCGTCCGTCGTCACTTTGACGATCCCCATGTAGGCGGGGCCCAGGGGCTCTTCGGCGCCCTCTGGATTATTGTAAAGCCCCTCGGACTTCAGCACCATCAGCTCGACATTCGTGATCTTCACCACTCCACCTCCTTGGCGATGACAAAGAGCGTCTGCCCCTTGCGCGGCCGGGCTGACAGATGCAGCATCGCCACCCAGCCTTCGCGCGGCGAGAGAATCTCGCGCGCGGGCGAGGAGTGGTCCGAGAAGTCGTGCAGGCGCCCCAGCAAATCGCCCGCGCGAACGAACTGCCCCGGGGCAATCACCGGCTCCCAAATGCCATCGGCCGGAGCGGGAATGTAGGCATCGAGGTTCGCGGCCTCAATCAGACGCGTGGCGGGAGAACCGGCCGGGCGAATCTTAACCACCTCGCCTTCGAGCAGTCCGTAATGTCGCATCGCGTTCTTCACGCCTTCATAAGCATGAGCGACTCCGAGCCGGTCTACCGCGGCGCCGGCGCCAAACTCGCTGCCGATGGTGATTTTGCCTTCCGCCTCGGCCTCGTCAGTCAGCAATCCCGAGGCCATGGCACTCGAATAGATCAACGTAAAGCCGGTATCGAAGAGGCGGGCGAGTTGCGCCGTCTCGGCGCGCTGCGCGGGGTCGGGAATCGGGTGAAACGAAGTGCAGTGAGGAAAGGCGCCTTCCATGCCGCCGGAATGAATGTCGATCACAATTCGCCCCAACGGGAATACTCGGGTCTTGACGAAATGGGCGATGCGCGACGAGATCGTGCCCCGAGGGTTACCGGGGAAAGCGCGGTTCATGTTGACACCATCGAGCGGCGAGACGCGCGTATTGGCCACGCAGGCGCTTTCGCTCAACTGGGGCATCAGAATCACGCGGCCGGCCATCTCGGCGGGGTCAAGGTCAGTGCAGAGGCGCTTCACACCCACTTGCCCCTCATACTCGTTGCCGTGTGTGCCGCCAAAACAGAGGAGGCCGTTCGGGTTCTTCCCGCGCAGCCCGTTGATCACCGTAACCGGGACCA
>JBBQQS010000556.1:0-3347 GCA_038215525.1 Bryobacterales bacterium | reverse complement strand
GGCCGCAGGTGATCGCGGCCAATGCCGATGTCGCCTTTCTGGTGATGGGCTTGGACCTCGATTACAACGTGCGTCGCCTGGAGCGCTATCTTTACCTGACGGCCGAAAGCGGCGCGAGGCCGGTGATCGTGCTGAATAAGAGTGACCTGTGTGAGGACCTGCCGGCGCGAGTGCGCGAATGCGAAAAGCTGGGGCCGGTGGTAGCGCTTAATGCCTTGGCCGGCGATGGGCTCGACTTACTTACGGCGCATATGCGGCCCTTTGAGACGGCCGTGTTGTTAGGCTCTTCGGGCGCGGGTAAGTCCACCATTGCCAATCGGCTGCGGGGCAACGAACTGCTGGCCACCGCACCGGTGCGGGAGCATGATTCGAAGGGCCGCCACACCACCACCCGTCGCGAACTGATTCAACTGGAGCTAGGTTGGCTACTGATGGACGTGCCCGGCTTGCGGGGACTGCAAGTGTGGACGCCCAATAATCCGGCCGCGCTGGACCTGGCTTTCCGTGACGTCGCCGCGCTATTAACCCAAGGCTGCCGCTTCCGCGATTGCCGCCATCGGGACGACCCCGGCTGTATTATCCGCGAAGCACTGACGAACGGCGACCTCGACGCGGGGCGCTGGGACAACTACTGTAAGTTACGCCGCGAACTTACCCAGTTGGGCGAAGCGACGGAACTGCAGGCGAAGGAAAAAGAGAAGCAGCGTTGGAAGACGCTACAGAAGAAGCAGCGGGAGCGGTAATTCACTTGGCCCTCAACGTGCTCTTACTCTGATTGTCCGAATGACAATCAGGAGAAATCGAGTATGTTGATCCTTATAATTTTGCTTTTGCTGCTATTTGGCGGCGGTTTTTATGGGCACAGCCGTTACGGCGCCAGTGGAGGGTTGGGCATCGGCGGCGTCGTGCTAGTAGTGCTACTGGTATGGCTCTTCCTTGGCGGCGGCATGGGCTCCTTGCGAGTGTAAATTTTGCCCCGCCTCGGCAAATGCTGCCGACTTGGGGCATGATTGTCCATGCAAACTTTCGATTCCATCATCATCGGAACCGGCCAGGCGGGGCCCACCCTGGCCGGACGGCTGTCAGCGGTTGGCCAAAGGGTTGCTGTTGTGGAGCGGCATCTCTTCGGCGGCACGTGCGTGAACACAGGTTGCATTCCCACCAAAACGATGGTGGCGAGCGCCTATGCCGCACGGTTAGCTGCCCGTGGAGCCGAGTTTGGGGTGATGATCGATAGTCCCGTGAAGGTCGACATGAAACGGGTAAAGGCCCGTAAGGACGCCGTTTCGGCGGCTTCCCGCGAGGGCCTCGAAGGCTGGCTCAATCACATGGAGCACTGCACCGTGTTTCGCGGGCACGCGCGCTTTGAGTCGCCAGCGACGGTTCTTGTGGGAGAAGACTGGTTAACGGCGCCGCAGATCTTTTTGAACGTGGGCGCGCGGGCGGTCGAATCCCTTGGCGGTTTGGAGCAAGTGCCGTACCTAACCAATAGCTCCATGATGGATGTGGACTTTCTGCCGCCTCACTTACTCATTATCGGCGGTAGTTACATTGGGCTCGAGTTCGGCCAAATGTTTCGGCGTTTCGGTAGCCAAGTAACGATCGTGGAGAAGGGTCCACGGCTGGTGCAGCGGGAAGACGAAGATGTTTCGCTCGCCATTCAACAGATCCTCGAGCACGAGGATATTGACGTACAGTTGAATAGCCGCTGTATCTCGGTGGCCGGGCGCGAGGGCGAAGTGAAGGTCCATCTGGATTGTGCTGGAGGTGGGCGTGAAGCGAAGGGCACCCACTTACTTGTAGCAACGGGGCGGCGGCCTAATACTGACGACTTGGGGCTGGAAAAAGCTGGCCTGACGACCGACGAGCGCGGTTATATCCAAGTGGACGATCAGCTAAGGACGAATGTGCCCGGCATTTGGGCCTTGGGCGACTGCAATGGGCAAGGGGCATTTACCCATACTTCGTTCAACGACGGCGAGATCGTGGCGGCCAATTTACTCGACGGAGATGCTCGCCGTGTAAGCGACCGCATCCTCGCTTATGGCCTTTACATCGACCCTCCGCTCGGCCGCGTAGGACTTACCGAGGCCGAAGTGCGTAAGTCCGGCCGCAAAGCGTTAGTTGGCCAACGGCAGATGACGCGTGTTGGCCGCGCCGTGGAAAAGGGCGAAACGCAGGGCTTCATGAAGATCCTGGTGGACGCCGAAACGAAGCAGATCGTAGGCGCGTCGATTCTGGGGCCGGGTGGTGACGAGGCTATCCACTCGATACTGGATCTGATGTACGCGAAGGCCCCTTACACCGTGATGCAAAGGGCCGTGCACATTCATCCGACGGTGTCGGAGCTAATTCCGACGATGCTGGGCGAACTGAAGCCCCTGAATTAGCTGGCGAGTTGAATGCACTCTTCCAGGGTGTCGAGCGCGAAGTCGGCTTGGTCGGCAGTAATTACCAGCGGCGGGCAGAGGCGAATCGAATTTTGCCCGGCGCCAAGGACGAGCAAGCCGCGCTCGAAAGCGAGTTCCTCAATGCGATCCCGAATTTCGGTGGCACGTTCCCGTGTCGCTTGGTCTCGCACTAACTCGAAGCCGAGCATCAGGCCGCGCCCTCGCACGTCACCGACGCAAGCGAAACGCGCTGGCCATTCGCACATGCGGGCCATCATCCGCTCACCGATCTTGGCCGCATTTTCCACTAGCTCCTGCTCGAGTAACTCGATGGTAGCCAGCGACGCGGCGATGCTCACCGGATTGCCGCCGAAGGTCGACGCGTGCGCGCCCGGCTTCCAGCGCATCACGCTTTCACGCGCCACCATGGCCGAAAGCGGCATACCGCTGGCGATGCCTTTGGCGATGGTCATGATGTCGGGCACGGCACCAAAGTGATTCGCCGCCCACATCTTACCGGTGCGGCCCATGCCGCTTTGCACTTCGTCGAAAATGAGCAAGACATCCAAACGCTTGGCGATGGCTTGTAACTCGTCGATGAATTTCTGCGGCGGCACTACGTAGCCGCCTTCGCCTTGGATTGGCTCAACGATAATGGCCGCTAACTCCTCGGCGGGTAAAATCGTTTTTATCAACTGCTGCTCAATCACCTGCAGGCATTCGACATGACAGGTGTCCGGTTGCTTCCCGTAGACGCAGCGGTAGCAGTAAGCGTAGGGAATGTGCGTGACGCCGGGAACTAAGGGCCCGAAGCCCTTCTTCTGAATGCTCTTGCTGCCGGTAGCCGATAGCGCGCCCATGGTTCGTCCGTGGAACGCGCCCAGAAAGGCGATGAACTTATCACGCCCGGTGTGGTAGCGGGCCAGCTTCAAAGCAGCTTCCACGGCCTCAGCGCCG
>JBBQQS010000555.1:0-3374 GCA_038215525.1 Bryobacterales bacterium | reverse complement strand
ACCGCCGCCGAAGCCAGCGGTAAGGCCGAGGCCAGCGCCGCTGGGGCGGACCACGCCATCGGGGAAAGGTTGCTGGAGCGAGGACGGGCCGGTTAGGCTGGCCGAAGACGGAGTCTGTCCGGCGTCGCGGGAGTTGATGTAATCGGTGTTGATGCTGAAGCCGTTGGCGATGTTGCCGCGGGTGTCGGTGCGGTGGAAGATGCCGATGCCACCGCGGAGAACGGTCTTCTTGGTGAAGTTCCAGGCAAAGCCGACGCGGGGTTGGATATTGGTGAGGTCGAAGTTGTAGACGCGGCGGGGTTGGCCGCCGACGCCGGCAAAGTTAAGGCCGCCACGAATGGCATCGGGTGCATCGGGAATGGCGGCGCCACCGGCTTGGAGTTCACGCCAGCGGGCAACAATGGTGTTGGAATTAGCTTGCGGGGTGACATAGTCAAAGCCGCGGTTGAGGCGGTTTTGGATTTCGATCAAGGGGAACTGGACATCGTAGCGGAGGCCGATGTTGAGGGTTAGGGTGTTGGTGACTTTCCAATCGTCCTGGAAGAAGCCAGCGAAGTAGGGCTGACGGCGAAGGAAGGTGTCGTTGTAGGCGATGAAGCCGCTTTGGATGTTACCCAGGAGCAGCGAGGCCACGCCGGAGCCGTCACGGACGCCTTGGCTAACGCCAAAGAACTGGCGGGTCCATTGGGTGCCAAAGGTGAACTCACCACCGGCACGGCCGGAGGCGCGGTTGTGGTTGATGAGCTGGGCGATTTCGATACCGTACTTGATCGAGTGGCGGCCGCGGGTCTCGCTCATGTTGGCCTGGAAGTTTAGCTGTTGGCGCGAGCTTTCATTGATGAACTGGTTGCCGAAGAGGTTGGAGAAGCCATCGACGTTGATGCGCGGTGCCAGGGTGGTGGGGAAGGTATCGACGCGCGGCAAGGGCTGTATACCGAGCTTGTCGACGGTGAAGGTGGGATCGCTGACGTCGGGGAAGTTCTGTTTGAAGCGGTTGTAATTGGCTTGGGTATGAAAGATCTTGGTGGGCGAAATGACGCGGTCGTAACTGATCACGTAGTTCATGTCCCGACGGACGGTGCCGGGCATGTTGCCGTTGGCGGCGGGAGGGTCAAAGCCGTTCTGGTTACGGAATTCAGAGCCGTCCTGGAAGGTGAAGAGGAAATAGAGACGGTCTTTGTCGGTAATGATCTTGTCGTAGCGTGCCATAGGCTGTTCATAACGATACTTGCCGACATTGTCGGGACGGGTGAAGTTGTTGATGAGGGAGTTGACCTGAAAGTTGGGCGATGGGTAGAAGCCCATGATGGCGCGGCCGATGGGGCTGATGCGGTTGGCAGGAATGCGGTTGCCGGGGAAGGGCTGGCGGACATAGTTACCGCCCGCGATACAGCTGATGCCCGGGGCGGAGCAGGATTGCGAGGTCAGCGGATCGTAGATGGCAATGGGGCCGCCTTGTCCGGTGGGGACGTAATTGGAGAAATCGCCGCCGCGAATGGCGACCGGAGGAACCGAGACGTTGGAGGGAAACGGGACGCGCTCGCGGAAGCCTTCAAAGGAAAAGAAGACGAAGTCTTTATTTTTGCGGATGGCGCCACCCACCGTGCCGCCAAACTGGTGCTGGTTGCGGAAGCCACGCCCGACGCCGAGAGCATTGTTTTGGCGAGTATTCGCATCGAGGATGCGATTGCGCCAGAAGTTAAACAACGTTCCGTGCCATTCATTGGTGCCGGACTTGAGGGTGGTGTTGACGTGACCGCCACCGGAGCGGCCAAACTGCGAGTCATAGGTATTCACCATCACCTTCATTTCCTGCACGGCTTCGACGTTGGGGGCCAGGTTGAAAGTGCCGTCCGAAGAGATGGGGGCGCCGTTGAGCAAGAACTGATTGGAACCGGAGCGGCCACCGTTGATGACGAAGGAGCCGTTGACGTCCCAACCACGGGTGCCCGAGAAGCCGGTGGCGCCGAAGGTGCGCTGGGAGAAGATAACGCCAGGCGACAGGCGCATCAGCATGTAGGCTTGGCGGCCATTGAGGGGAATTTCCTGCATCTTGATGGGGTCGAAGACCAAGCCGCGGGAGGCGGTGGAAGTGTTGATAATTTCCTGCTCGCCGACGACGGTGATTTCATTCGTAACCGAGCCGACGGTAAGCTCGACGGAGATATTCAAGCGGTCATTGACCTGGAGGACGATGCCCTGGCGCTTGAGGACCTGGAAGCCTTCGGATTTAAACTCGATGTCATAACGATCGGGAATCAGGAAGGGCAGCGTGTAGAAGCCCGAATCGTTGGTTTGGGTGGTGATGTTGAGGTTGGTGCCCACGCGAGTCGCCGAAATGGTGACTTTCGGGACGGCGGCCCCAGACTTATCGAGCACGGTTCCGGTGATGGTGGCGCGGTACTCCTGTGCGGAGGAGCAAAAGGCAGACAAGGCGAGCAGACAGAGCTGCCGATAGAGACGTTTCATGAAAATCCCCTAAAGAATCAAATTCGAGACCGACTTTCCCGATCGGACTTGAGTGTCAATAACTTAATCATATTTCCGCAGGCTATGTCAACAGCCTCTTCAAGGGTGTTGAAAACAATTGACATAGGGTTTGCGATGGGATGGGAAGGCCGTCCTTAAGCAGGTTGAATTCAATGCTCACAATTTAGGATGAAAAAAGGTTCGAGGACAGATACGCTCATATCCAGATCTCACACTCTTCTGCAGCCATGTCGCAGCCCAACAATAGGTCAGAGCGACGCCGGGCGTGGCAATAGGCTGGGGGGGGACGCGCACCCCTCCTTGAAAAGGGGACCAGGCCAGGTCGCGGAGGCAATGATAGGGCGCTAACAGGAAACAGCAAGTAGGGAGGTTTTTTGTCCTTGACGTTAAGATCGTGTGAATCGCGCGCCTGCATGTCGCGCATCTGGGTTACTGCCTCAGGCGGAATCACGGCCACTGGATTCTGGAGGCCGGCGCCAGTCAGTCAGTCTCGAACAGCGTTACGACCAGGCGCCTTCGATCTCCCTTATTGCCGTGCCAACAGGTCCTCGCCGGTGGTGGCGTCCAGCAGTAGGGAATGATTGGCCGGAAGCGTGACTTCGAGGGTCTGGCCCGACCGCAACCGCACTTGGCGCGGGCCGCCGGACTTGGTGTGGATGAGTAACAAGCCGGCGCCCGCGTGGACGATGTCATCGTGGCCGGTGTACAGATGCGCGCTGGTGGACTTTAGAATTTCGAGCCAATCGGTGGGCGGCGCGGTAAAGAAACGGACGTTCGCCGTAACCGGGGCCGGCGCGGCGAGTCGTAAAGCCGGGGAGAAGGCCCCCCGTGGTTGGCGTAAGATCGAGCCCGGTCACCTCGCGCGAAAACTCAATCGACAAGGT
>JBBQQS010000554.1:0-3393 GCA_038215525.1 Bryobacterales bacterium | reverse complement strand
GAGGGCGAGAAAGCTCTGGCCCGGCGTCAGGCCCAGCCCGGCCAGAATGACCCGTCCGGCGGTATTGGCATCCATGATCTGCCAGTGCCGGTCGAAAACGAAGGCCGGGAAGGGGGCGTGGCCCTGGATCACATGCGCGATGGCGCGACGGAAGGGCGCCATGGCTGCGCTGCCCAGCGGCCTCTTGCCATAGGCGGCGCGGAAGCCCGCCGTGTCGAGCAACTGGTTGCGCTCGCCGAGCGGCAGTTCGAGCGCTTCGCCCAGCCTCAGGACCATGGCCCGGCTCGGGCGCGAGCGGCCGGTCTCGAGAAAGGCGAGGTGGCGCGGCGAGACGTTGGCAACCAGCGCCAGCTGCAGCTGGCTGATCCGTCGCTTGCCGCGCCAGAGCTTGAGCTGGGCGCCGAATCTGCTGGTCATCAGGACCTCCACCTACCCCACATGCCAGCAAGCGCGACGCGGGTCACTTCCCTCCGAGGGAATTGATAGCCAACGACGGGCGACCGATGCTGGCCCGTGCAGAACAACAAGGAAAGCTCACATGACACGCGACTTCACCCTACGCTGGCTCGGCTTCATGAGCCTGTTCGTCATCGGCTTCGGCCTCTTTGTGGCACTGGGCGCCCATCCGTCGACGGCCGGCCTTATGGCCTGGTTCGCGGACCTCATCTTCTGGCCGCTCGATGGCGCCGAAGCACTGGCGGCAAACGAAGCGCGGCTGCTGGCCGCGATCAGTGGCGGGGTGATGGTGGGGTGGGGCGTGACGCTATGGCTGGTGGTCACACGGCTGCTGCCCCTCGATCCAGGCCTGGCGCGGGCCATGCTGGTCTGGGGCACGCTGGCCTGGTTCCTTGTCGACAGCAGCGGCTCGCTCGCCGCCGGCGCGTCGATCAATGTGGCCCTCAACACTGTGCTGATGCTCGGCATTGTCGGGCCCGCCTGGCGGATTGGGCAGGTTAGCCCTCGCTCCGCAAGTTGAGCGTTCCGCCGGCTTGCGCCCCGCAACTCGCTGCGCAAGCCCTCTCGGCCGGCCGGGGCAGTAGCGCGCGGCGTGGGCAAGGCCTATATGGCGGTAATGAACACTCTCGCTCCTACCAAGCTCGACCAGTTCCTCGCCGAACTCGATACCGCCATTGCCGACGGCACGCTCGTGCGGCTGTCGCTGCGCAACTCGTTTGGCGCCGACGCGACGCTCAAGAGCATCGACATCAAGCCCGTCACCATTCGCGGTGAGCTGAAGCTCGGCTTCACGCTGCACCACGAAACGCGCGATCTCATCCAGAACCATCCGCCGGGCGGCGCCGCCGGCCAGCTGAAAAAGCTGCTCACCACCGGTTTCCGCCAGGGCTTCCTCTACACCACCGGCTTCGATCTGCTCTACGACACCCAGGGCAAGGCGCCGAAACTCAACCGCATGCAGGCCTCATCCAAGGGCGCTGCAACGCTTGAGCACGACCGCACCAAGAAGCGCCTGATCCCGGCGGCCAAACCCTACCTCGCCGAACTCGGCGTAACCGACGCCGACGGTAACGTGCTGAAGAACTCCGGCGACAAGTTCCGGCAGATCAACCGCTACGTCGAAATCCTCGCCCCGCTGCTCGAAGCCATTCCGGCGGAGCGTATGCGCCGCATCCTCGACATGGGCGCCGGCAAGGGCTATCTCACCTTCGCGGTCGCCGACTACGTCGCCAACACGCTGAAGCGCCAGACCGAGGTGGTGGGCGTCGAGTTCCGCGACGAGCTCGTCAAACTCTGCAACGACATCGCCGGCCGCTCGCAGCTCGAACACCTCAGCTTTTCCGCCGGCAGCATCGAGAACTTCGATTCAACCGGCGCCGACGTGCTCATCGCGCTCCACGCCTGTGACACCGCCACCGACGACGCCATCGCCAAGGGCATCGCGGCCGAAGCCGAGCTGATCGTCGTTGCCCCCTGCTGCCACAAGCAGATCCGCCGCGAGATGGAAACCGCCAACCACACCACCGACCTCGACTTCGTCACCCGCCACGGCATCTTCATGGAACGCGAAGCCGAAATGGTCACCGACGCCATGCGCGCCATGATCCTCGAATATTTCGGCTACTCCACCAAGGTCTTCGAGTTCATCGGCACCGAACACACGCCTAAAAACGTGCTGATCGTCGGACAGAAGACCAAGCGGGGCAGGGACGAGGCGCAGTTGAAGAAGTTCAAGGACGCCAAAGCCTATTTCGGCATCCGCAAGCACTACCTCGAGGATGCGGTCGGGCTGGCTTAGTCAAACAGCTCGGAGTGGGTGCCGGCCCTCACGAAAGTGAGAGCGTGACCATCCAATCGATAGACCAGCAGGAAGTCGCCACCAATGTGGCATTCCCTGTGGTCGGCCCAATCGCCCTTGAGCGCATGGTCGCTCCATTCGGGCCCGAGAGGTCGGTCAGCGGCCACCAGCAAAAGCATCGCTTCCTTCAACTGCCCGATGTCGAACCGGCCCGAACGATTCAGTCGGTCCCAGTCCTTGAGGAATGACCGTGAGTAGTCGAACTGCCGCGGGAGTATTGCGCGCTTGCTATTCGCGCTCTTGGGCGAGGGCATCGAACATTTTGTCCGGGTCGGTGAAGCGAGCCTTGCGCTGTGCGGCGATCTCCCGCGCTTCTTCCATCGCTGCGCGCGTTTCGGCGTTCGGGACCTTCAGGTCAAAGGGCAATGCACGGTCACTGGCCACCCGCTTCAGCGTCATGCGGATGACATCGGATACGGTGAGACCCAAGTCATCAAGCACCGCAGCTGCCTCGTCTCGGGTCTTCTGGTCAACGCGGGCGCGAACAAAGGCAGTTGCGGCCATCTGCAGCCTCCTGAAATCACACGCCGAATGTAGCTCAGTTGAGCAACAGTTTCAAGAATTGCGGGCTACTTCTCGCGGCCAGCCCTCCGATAACCCTCGGTCGGCGGAGCGCCTTGCGCCAGCACCTCGCACATCGAGGGTCATCGTTCGGCTCGGAGAATTCGTCGCGCATCAGGCCACCCGCCCATTCGGCAGCGGCGTGCCCTTCGCCACCAGCCCCTGATCCGCCAGCGCGTCCCAGAAGCCGCCGGGGATCACGGTGTTCCACCACCCGAGAATACCTTCAAGCTCCGCCACCGTCTTCGGCCCGGTCAGGACCGAGCACACCACCGGATGCGCCACGCCGAACTGTAGCGCCGCTGCCCCGAGCGGGATGCCGTGCGCTTCGGCCACGGCGCTGAGCTTGCTCACCTTTTCGACGATATGCGGCGGCGCCTTCTGGTAGGCGCCGTTGCTCGGGCCCCACACATCTGTGCCCGCCAGCACGCCGGCCGCGAACGGGCCGGCGGCGATCACCGAGGTGCCGCGTTCGGCGGCCTTGGGGAACAGTTCGTCGAGCGGGGTCTGTTCGATCA
>JBBQQS010000553.1:0-3410 GCA_038215525.1 Bryobacterales bacterium | reverse complement strand
CGTCGCCGGTGACGATCAGGATGTCTTTGCTCATAGGTTATTCATACCGCAAAGCGACCGTGGGGTCGATCTGCATTGCGCGACGGGCCGGAAAGTAACCGGCCGCCAGCGACACCGTGGCAACCAGAATCGTCGCGGCCACCAGCACCACCTCGTCGTCGGCTTTCATGCCATACAGCAGGCTTTCGGCCAACCGGCCCAACGCGATACCTGCGGGAATCGCTAAGGCAGCGCCAATCCCCGTCAGGATGGCCACCTCTCGCAACACCATATTGCGCACCGAAGCCGCCGGCGCGCCCACCGCCAGGCGGATGCCGAATTCGCGCGTGCGACGCGTGACAGAGTAGGCCAGGACGCCATAAAGACCGATCGCGGCGAATAGCGTGGCCAAGGCGGCGAACGCAGCGGAAAGCGTGGAAATCAGAGGGTCGGCGAAGACGTTCTCATGCACCTTTTGGGTCAGCGTTGTATTGGCCAGAGACTTCGGCAATCTCGGCATTGAAGGTCTGCTTCCGATAGGCCACATGCGCGCCAATCACCCGGTGGGCGGCGATGCCGGTGAAGACGGTTGGCTTGGCTTCTAAATCCCGAAGCATGGGATAACTGAAGATGGAATCGGCATTGTCGGCGTTGTTGGTGGAATTACTCCCGCGGCGGGTCCGTTCGCGGTCAGCGCCACTAATTCGCCGGGCTGCGGTACCGGCAGTCCGCGCAGAAGGATCTGATCGAGCAGGGAGAACATCGCCGTGTTCCCGCCGATCCCCAGGGCGAGCGACAGGATCGCCACCAGCGTCACCAAGGGCGTGCGGCTTAGGGTGCGAAAGGCGAAACGCAAGTCCGATAGCATACCGACTTACTAAGCACGAAATCGCCAATCGTTCCGCGCTTTTTTAGTCGACGGAGAGTTTCGTGCCCCGGGCGGCTTCGGCCGGGCGCGACATCTTCTCGATACGGTGATCGAGCAGGTCGCGTAAGCCCTTCAACACCTCCACCCGCGCGTTGCGAAAGTGTTCGTTCGCCGACTCCGGCACATTCAGGGCTTGGCGTACCGCCTTCGAAAGCTCCGGGCCCACGCCCGAGCAGACACAATCCGGACAAGTCTTATCAGCCATCAGTTGCTCCTGTTCCCATTATCCGCTGCTTCCATCTCCACCGTCAGGTAGCCGCCTTCGAGCTTGGCGCTCTTGGGCTCAAGCGTGGTCATCGTCGAGGGCAGTCCGATATGGCGGCGCAGCGACCCGATCTCCACCACCAGCTCGTCGTTCTTCTTAAACAGGCCGATTTCGCCCTTCTCGGCGAACGGCAGGTGCAGCCGCACGGCGTAACGATCTTCGCCCGACAGCTTCTCAAAGGTGTAAGCCCGTTCCGTGCGCAGCGCGAGCGATGGGTCTTCATCATCGCCGTAAGCCGCGCGGGCCAATTGCTCTAGCCGTTCCATGCCCATCACTTCGCCCGGAAACAGCGGCACCTGGCGCGGCGTGATGGGCTGGAAGTAGCGCTCCATCTCGCCCAAAACGCGCTGCTGCGATTCGCGCCAGCCGGTAAAGAAGGCATCGGTGACGCCGGCTGGTAACACGCGATTTACGATAATGTCATCCACGGTAAGTCCGTGTAAAGAGAAATAGACGAAGGCGCGTTGCGTTTCGCGCAGCACCATTTGCTCGGGGTTAGTCACCAGGCGGACTGACGTGACGGCGGGATCCTCCAGCAGTTCGTCAATACCTTCCAGCCGCCGGAATAAGTCCAGGATATTGCCGAAGTAAGAATCAGCCGGTAGCTCTATAGAAGAGATCCGATTGGCCAGCGGCCGCACCGCTTTGAATATGTTTCGTTGCATGGGGAAGACATGCTTCATATACCAATCGAGGGTCCGCGGCATGGAGATGAACCGGATGCTTTCGGCGGTGGGGGCGCAGTCGAGCACGATGATGTCGTACTGGTTGTCTTTGCGGTAGAGATTCACATACATCAGCGCGCTGATCTCTTCCATGCCGGGGAAGATCGCCAACTCTTCGGCCTCCACGCCGCCGATGCCCGTCGTTTTCAGCACGCTGGTGATGTAGCTGGTGATTTCGCTCCAGTGGCGCTTCACTTCGCGCTGGATATTCACTTCGAAGATGTCGAGGTTGGGCCGCATGGTGAGCGGCTCGGAGGTGCGGCCGTGGAAAAGGTCGCCGGGCAGGTTGAAGGAGTCCCCCAAAGAGTGTGCGGGGTCGACACTCATCACCAGCGTGCGATAGCCGCGCTGGGCCAGCCGCAGGCCGGTGGCGGCGGCGAGCGACGTCTTACCGGTGCCGCCTTTGCCCGAATAGAGAAGGATGCGCATAGCCGTTAGATGCGCGCCAGGGCCGATTGAGGCCAAGAATTCGAGCCCCAGTCTTCGTCCTGGCGCGGGGCCTTTGGCTATCCGCGTTGGGATTGACACGCATCGCATTAATTCTCATAAACTTCCATATGCCATACTACCCGGTGGCTCCCTGGAGCAGTTAGAACCGTAAGGAGAGAAGATACTATGTCGTTACTGGAAACCTTGGGGAGTTTAATTACTCCACAGATTGTGGGAAGTTTAGCCTCGCGTTTGGGCGAGTCAGAGGGTGCGGTGCAAAAAGGCTTGCAGAGTGGCGCAGTTTCGTTATTGGGCGCGCTGGCCAGCAAGGCTTCGGATGAGGGCTTTCTCGGGCAAATTCTTGGCTTACTTACGAGCGGCGGGGGCGGCGCCAACCTACTGGGTAGCTTGCCCTCTCTGGCGGGCGGCCAACCGAATGCCGCCGTTACTGACCTGGGCAGTAAGTTCATGGGTATGGTGCTCGGCGGGAACGAAACGGTAGTCACCGATGCCGTGGGCCGGGCGGCGGGCCTGAAAAGTTCCTCCGCCTCCAGCTTGCTTAGCATGGCGGCGCCGTTAGTGATGGGCCTGCTGAGCCAAAAGGTAACGCAGGGTGGCCTGAACGCCGCTTCCTTCGGGAAAATGCTGACTAGCGAAGCACCGAGCCTGATGGGCCTGCTGCCCGGTGGCTTGGGCACGTTGCTGGGTGCGAATCTGCCGAAAATGCCAGTAATGCCGGCTATGCCGGAAGCCAAAGAGGGCACGAAGTGGCTGTGGCCTTTGGTGATCGGCCTGGCGCTGGTGGCGGGTATCTTCTGGTTGATGAACCAGGGTCCGGCGCCCGCGATGAAGGATGCGGTGAAAGACGTAGAAGCGACGGCGAAGATGGCCGAGACGGCCGTATCGACGACGGCCAATTCCATGTGGGCCGCTCTCGGCGACATGTTCAAGCGCAAGCTACCCAATGGCCTTGAGCTCGACATCCCGAAACTGGGCGTCGAAAATCGCTTGATCGATTTCATCGAAGATGCCGGCAAAATGGCGGACAAAACCACTTGGTTCGACTTTGACCGTCTGCTCTTCG
>JBBQQS010000552.1:0-3410 GCA_038215525.1 Bryobacterales bacterium | reverse complement strand
AAGGCGCCTTCTTCTCCGCCGTGCAGGACGAGGCGAGTGCAGCCGTGTGTGTGTTGGGGCAATCGGCAAAAGTAAGTCTGCTGGGCTATGGCCCGGCGGTGGGCAAGTTTATCAAGCTGAATGATTCATGGCTCGAAGTGGTGGGCGTGTTGGCCGAGAGTGTCCCTTCCACGTCCGGCAAAGGCGCGGGCGGCAAGATGGAGGACTTGAATAACATCGTCTATGTGCCGCTCAATAGTTTCCAGTATCGTTTCTGGGATATGAGCAGTTTCTTGAAAGACCCGCTCGATGGCATCGACTTACGCTTGAAAGCCGAAGCTGACTCAGTGGAGGTAGCCAAAGTGGTGGCCGCCGTGTTGAACTCAACCCACAACAACACACAGGACTTCACGGTGACCATCCCCGCCGCCTTGCTCGAGCAGCAGAAGCGCACGCAGACCATCTTCACTTACGTGATGGTGGCGATCGCCGCCATCTCACTCCTCGTCGGCGGCATCGGGATCATGAACATTGTCCTTGCCACTGTCATGGAGCGGACGCGCGAAATCGGCATTCGACGGGCAACCGGCGCGCGGCGCAAGGACATCGTCCGCCAGTTTTTAACCGAAAGCGTGATGATCTCCACCGGCGGCGGACTGCTGGGCGTGGCCTTCGGCTTCTTCCTCAGTTGGCTGATCGCGCGCACGGCCGAATGGAAGACCATCGTGACGCCGGAGAGCGTGATCATCGCCTTTACGGTGTCGGTGGCCGTCGGCGTTCTATTCGGGCTTTACCCGGCGGTGAAGGCGGCGGAGATTAATCCGATTGACGCGTTGCGGTACGAATAGGTCCCACAGACGGACAGTCACGCGGGGGGAGAACGATTCAATTCAATCACTTAGACTTGGCCCTCCAAGTGCATCGAACCGGTGCATGAAAAAATTGCGTCAGATACATACGCGGACTGCGCCAGCGGTGTATGCCCTAATCTGCCCATTGAGTCCATGAACCACGATTTGCCCAGAGCTAGCCCTTGCGATGACTCTGGCTTTTATGATTGCCTCTCGCTGGGTTGAAAAGATGCGAGATGTTTTGATGCCTTCGCGTTTCACCGCCCATTGCCCAGCTTTCGGGATGATGGGAAAGGTTTTTGGAAAGGTTTCGCTCCTTTTTTGTAGTAGATCACAAACATTCAAACCCGGGTCGCTCGCGGCTTAACTCCTGAGTATATGCGCTTCTGGCGCGGTGATGCTGACCAGAAGCGTTGGTTGCGGATGGGTCGGCATGCCGGGTGTTATCCACTTGGTCCAATAAGGCCCAAATCGTATCAACATACGATTCGCCGCCTTCGCGCACCGACGACTGTAACTTGCCATAACACTCCGCGCCGTGCCCGCGCGATTGCGCATAAAGACGGACGAGCAACTCGGCATGGGCTTCCATTCGCGCATAGCCATAGGAATGGAAAAGGCTCGCATGGTCCGGCGCGAAGATATGCGGGATGCCGTAGCGGTCCCAAAGAAGTTCTGTGCTTTTGGCCGGCAGCGCGGCGCTGACCATCGAGGTGCAATAAGCGAGTAGAAATAGGGATCGCCACATGGAGAGGAAGTTTAGCATATGGGCTAAACGCCCAGCCACACCCGAATCTTGGGCCATTGTTGCCCAAAGGCGATCACCGAAATGCCGATGTAGAAGACGGCGCACAGCAGCAGGCCCGCGCATTGCACGAAGCCCGGCCGCAATGGCTTTGGCAGCAACACCAGCAGCGCGTAGATGGTATGGAGCGAAGAAAATCCCAAGGCGAAGTTCATCATCACGCCGCTCGCAATGGCCAGCACCAGCGGATCGGGCGTCAGGCGCAAGGCGACCAGCCCCCAGATGCCGTAGGCGGCCAGAATCGTGTAGTACACATACTTCACTTCGTGGCCTTCGCGCTGGTGTAGCCGCTTCGAGCCCACCCAGAGCACATCTGTCCAGCGGCGGCAGATGGCATCCAGTTGGCTCACCTGCGTGGGCGCCATAATCAGAAAGCCGCACAGCAAGGTGAGATACCAGAAGCTGGCGCCGTGCCGATCGGCGATGCCCTGCGCCGTGATCGCCGCCACCGCGTTGCCGTCGACGTTCTTAATGCCGCGGATGAATTCGAGTGAGAACATCGCCGGCAAGGCGACACCCAAAATGCAGCCCGGCGCCCACAGGAGTAATTGATCGCGCCGCACATGCCGCAGCCAACCGCGCCAGCGCTCCAGCGCCGCCGGCGACAAGTCAAAGACCTTGCCGGTGTGCGAGAGCTTGATTTCCCGTCCGCCGATCGCGCTCGGAATGGCCCCCGTCCGCGCGCCCATGCCCCAGCCTTTGTCGCGCGCGTAGTTCGAGAAGCCCATGTTGGTGAGTCCGCCCGCGCCAGCAATGGCGGCGAAGGCGGCCAAGGTCGCCCAGTTGAAGTTACCCGGCGGTAAGGTGCCAAATTGCACCAGGCCCACGCCGATCTCTTTCCAAGTGGTGGCGCTGACGAAGAAGATCGTCACAAAAGTGAGGTAGCCCAAGATCAAAACCAGCTTGGTCACCATCACCCGCTCAAGCGTGTTGTAGATCTTGCCCCCAAAGATCAATGGGACAAAGGCCGTCAGAAAGACGCCGTAACTGATAGCACGCACCAAATCGCTGTCGGCCGCGCCCGGCAACCGGCCCAGGATCACCGAAGCTAGCGGCACGGCGGCATTCGACGAGAGATAAGGCCAAACGCTGCCAAACTCGAACATCAGGTAGAAGACACCCCAAAACATCGGCCCTGGCCAAGTGCGAAAGAAGCCGATCATCACGGGCTCGCCCGTATAGAGCGTGTAGCGCATGACGCTCAGGTTGTAGAAGATTTGCAGCAGGATGGAGACCGTGGCGAGCCACATCACACTGCCGCCGTATTGCGCGGTGACGAGCGGGCCGAAGAGCCATTCGCCGCCACCGATATTGGCGCCGACCATCAGGAGGCCAGGGCCGATGAGGGCGGTCCAGGGGCGGCGGGCCAAGTCCGGCGGTGGGGGAAGCTCTTCGTGATCCCAAGCGGGAAATTGCGACATGAGTCGCAATCATATCAAGCGGGACCTATCCAGCAGGACTAGTCACCGGCGGAAGAAGCGGCCGTTTTCGCGGGCGCGCGGCGGGCTTGGCCGATCGCCGCAGCCACCGTGTGGGCCGTGGTGTCGAGCGTTTGCTGAAAAGCCGCATCGTCGAAGTGGTCGAGGAAGATGCGCTTGTCGAGGTCCATGCGCAGGCCCTTCTTCTGAAGTTTGCCGGAGCGCTTGTAGTTGACGATGGCAAAAGGCAGCGGCGGTTCGTCGAAGATCGTCGCCGCGACAAAGGTAATTTTGCCGTCTATCAAATCGGGCAGTGGGACTTCTCGCGCCGTGTAATTGAGTTTGATCGGCGGTGTT
>JBBQQS010000551.1:0-3419 GCA_038215525.1 Bryobacterales bacterium | reverse complement strand
TTGGCGGTGGCGGCGAGCTTGGCGGTCCACGCTTTCCAGGCTTCGGGTTGATGGACGATGAGCGCTCTATCGGGCCGGAAGGTGGGATACATTCTGGTCTTGAGCGTGCTCTTGGCCAAGGCTTCGTGATGGGGCAGCGCTTCGGCCGGATCGTCGGTGGTGCAGACGGCGCGGACATCGAATTTATTGACGATGCCCCAGGCGGTGAGGTCGCCGGCGAGTTGCTCGTTGGCGCGGTTCCAAATGCTTTCGGCGGAGGATTCATCGAGTAAGTCGGTGATGCCGAAGAAGCGGGCGAGTTCGAGGTGGGTCCAGTGGTAGAGCGGGTTGCGCAGGGTCTGCGGCACGGTGCGGGCAAAGGCTTGGAACTTCTCGCGGGGCGTGGCGTCGCCGGTGCAGAGGCGTTCGGCTATGCCGTTGGCGCGCATGGCCCGCCACTTGTAATGGTCGCCTTCGAGCCAGATTTCGAAGAGGTTGGCGAAACGGCGGTCATCGGCTAAATCCTGTGGGGGTAGGTGGCAATGGTAGTCGAGAATGGGCTCATTCTCGGCGTACTCGTGATAGAGGCGCTGGGCGGCGGAGGTTTCTAGCAGGAAGTCAGGATGGATGAAAGGCATCGGCACTCATCATCCTACCGCTGTCCGGGTGAACTCGCCCCTGACGACGGCCAATAACGCGTCGGCAGAGAGATCTCCCTCGCGGTCGATTTCCGTCCAGATGTCCTTGGCTGGATTCGTCGAAAACCACTCGCGCGACCTTCGAGGGAGCGTTGACCCTGCCTGCGGGATGAGGGCCATGGTGAGCTTGCGGACCCGCAACGATCCGGCCGTCGCGTCGTCGAGGAGGGTGAGCCAGAGCCGATAGCCCATCGCGCTGAGGCTGGGGCCTTTTTCGAGGGTGGCCGCGCACTCCTCGGCGAGTTGGGTGAGGAAGGCGTCAAGGTCGGCTTGGGTGAGTCTGGCCATGGGTGAAGCACCAGTTTACTCTCAGGTGACGAGCCAGGAACGGATGCGGCGGCTTTCGCCTTTTCTTCTTGACTTGGGGCGAAGAAAAGACGTATATTCAAAGGGCGAAGAGAAAGCGATGAACGACTTACCCCCCTCCAGTCCCCTACTCTCAAATCTCCGCCTTGGTCCCGCCGGTTGGGAGTACCCCAGCTGGGATACTCACTTTTACCCCTCCCCCAAACCTCGCGGCTTCCACCCGCTGAGCTATTTGTCCAAGTTTTTCAATACAGTGGAGATCAACTCCTCCTTCCACCAGGCCATCAAGCCCGAGGTGGCGCAGGTCTGGGTCTCTTTGGTGGCCCAGCAGAAGGACTTTTTATTTACCGCCAAGTTGGCCCGCTGCTTCACTCACGATAAGAAACTGGATCCGGCCGAAGTGGCTTTGTTTCGTGCGGGCTTGGCGCAATTGCACAACGCCCGGCGCCTGGGTGCGCTGGTGATGCAATTCCCTTGGAGTTTCCGCTTCACTGCGGAGAACCGGCAGTATCTGATCGAGCTCCGCAAGGCCTTCCATGGCTACCCGCTGGTGGCGGAGTTCGCCCATGAGAGCTGGATGCTGCCCGAAGCCCTTGGCACGCTGATCGACTATCGCATCGGCTTCGGCAATCTGGACCAGCCCAGTTACGGCCGCGCCATGCCGCCCACGTCGATTTTGACCAACGGCATTGGTTATGCCCGGCTTAACGGCCGGAACTACGACAATTGGTTCCTCGATACGTCAGGGCTGCGGGAACGCAAGAGCCGCTATGACTATCTTTATCCCCAAGTCGAACTGAACGATTGGGCCGATCGCATCGAGCGTATCGGCCAACACGCCAAGCAGGTCTTCGTCGTCTTCAACAACGAAGCCAATGCCCAAGCTTTAGTGAATGCCTTCCAGATGCAGGCCCTATTGGGTCCGGCCGGCATTGTGCCGAAGGAACTTCTGCGCCGCTACCCCGAGGCGCTCGAAGGGTTCCGGTCTACGCGGCCGATGCAGCGTTCGCTGTTCGCCGACGCCGCCTAAAGACATTCCACGACCTCCGGGGGGAGAACCGAATGGGAATCGTTGTCGCTCGTCAAAGAGCGGTGCCGGTTCCCATTTGGCTTTGTGCGCTACGGAGAAAAGCTCATATTGGTTTCACTTATACGCGAATAAATATATCCGCACAATCGGAAACCTGGCACCAAAATGCTGCATCTGTTCGGGTGTCGATAGGAGATCGACACGAAATGAAACGGATGAAAATGTTGGCCCTGCTGCTGGCGATTCCCGTGTTCCTGCCTGCCGCCGACAAGCCCGTGAAGGACTTGTCTGAGCGCGTCCGCCATGAACTGGTGACCTTGCCATGGCTCGGCGTCTTCGACCATTTGACCTTCCAGATAGAAGGCGACAAAGTAATTCTGGCCGGCCAAGTGAACCGCCCCACGTTACGAAGCGACGCCGAGCGCGTCGTACAGCGTGTGGCCGGAGTGGCGGCTGTTAGTAATCAGATTGAGGTGCTGCCGCTATCGCCTTTTGACGATCAGCTTCGTTTCGCTACTTTGCGCAGCATCTACAGTTTCCCCGCGCTGCAGCGTTATGGCCTTGGCGTCATCCCAGGTATTCACATCCTGGTGAAGAACGGCAATGTGACTTTAGCCGGAGCGGTGTCGAGCCCAGTCGACGCCCAACTGGCTTATCTGCGGGCCATGCAGGTTCCGGGAGTGTTCTCCGTCAGCAATCGGTTGACGGTGGAGGGCGCCCCGCAAAGGGCGCTCTAGTGTGTGAGTCGATTGTTTCCCTCCTTTAGAGAGTTGCCAGCATAATGTGCAAGTAACCCGGGCCCAGGACAAGTTCCTGGGCCCGCTTTGTTATTACCAGACGCGGCAGCGGTCGCCTTCCGGGCGCACCATCGGGTCGCCGGCCAAGCAGCCGAAGGCGGCGCGAAACGCGGGCAAGTTCGAAAGCGGCCCGTTCACGCGAAAGCGGGGCAGCGGGTGCGGGTCGGTCATGGTGGCCATGCGTTCGAACTCGGTGCGATAGTTGGCGGCCCACACCTGGGCCCAACCGAGGAAGAAGCGCTGTTGCGGCGTGTAACCATCCACCTTAGGTGGCGCGGGCTTACCGGCCAAGGACTTCTCGAGCGCCCGATAGGCCAGCCGTAAGCCACCCAAATCAGCGATACTCTCGCCCAAGACGAGTTTGCCGTTGACGTTCAAGCCCTCTTCTACTTTAAAGGACGAGAACTGGTTTTCGACGCAACTGGCGCGGGCCTGATACTTTTTGCCATCCTCCGCCGTCCACCAATCGCGCAGGTTACCTTGCCCATCGAATTGGCGGCCATTGTCGTCAAAGCCGTGGATGATCTCATGGCCGATCACCGCTCCGATGCCGCCATAGTTGATGGCGTCGTCGGCTTCGAAATCAAAGAAGGGGGGCTGTAAGATGCC
>JBBQQS010000550.1:0-3439 GCA_038215525.1 Bryobacterales bacterium | reverse complement strand
CTGGCGCCGGTCCTCACGGCCAATCCGCGGCTGCGCGTGGTGTATCAATCGCCGGCCCAGTACGCCGCGCCGACGGAAGGTGTGTTGGTGCTGGACCGGTTTACGCCGCCAGCAGCACCCACGGTGCCATCGTTGCAGATCGAAGCGCGGGGCAAGAGCGCGGTGACGCAGGCGAAGTTGACGCGCTGGCACAACGAATCGAATTTGGGGATGGGCTTGCGATCGCAGGACACGGTGCTGGACGCGGCGCAGGTGTATGCCACTTTGCCAGGGGACTTGGTGATTGCCGAGGTGGCGGCGGGTCCGGTGATGGTGGCGCGGCCGGGCGCGGTGCGGACGATTTTGTTGGGCTTTGAGCCGTTGCGGTCGGCACTGAAGTATGAGTTGGCGACGCCGTTGTTATTCGCGAATGCGCTCCGGTGGTTGGCGCCGGAGAGCTTCTTGCGCTGGGAGTTACAAGCTTCAAGCGTCGGCACGGTGAGTGCGACGGTGGACGAAGGCACGGAAGTGAGCGTGCGCGACGACAAGGGGCAGGCGTTGCCCTTCACGCGCGAGGGCACTTCGTTGCGGTTCTTTGCCGGATCGCCGGGGACGGTGAAGCTGACGGACGGGCAGCGCGAGAGCGTGTACTCGTTGACGTTGCCGGAGGTGGGCGAGACGGATTGGGTCTGGCCAGGGACGGTGCGGCGCGGGGTGCCGAGGGCGAGTTCGTTTGGGCCTTCGTCGCGGGAATTGTGGTACGGGCTGGCGATGCTGGGGGCGTTAGGTTTGGTGATGGAGTGGCTGTGGTTTGGCTTGGGCCGGCGCTCACTGCCGGGAATGCGGCCGAGCGTGGCGCGTGCGGCCGGTGCAGGTGACGCGCCGCTGAGGAAGGCATCATGACCTGGGAACGACCATGGGTGATTTTGTTTTTGGCCTTGCCGGTAGCCTGGGCGCTCTACCAGTGGCGGGCGAGCGCGCTGGTGGCGCAAGGCCGTTTGCGCCTGGTGATGAAGGTGTTAGCGCTGGCGGCGGTGATTCTGGCGTTGGCGGAGCCGCGCGTGGAGAGTTCGGAATCGAAGTTGGCGGTGGCGGCGCTGGTGGATACGTCCGCGAGCATCAGCGGGGCGGATCTCGAGCGCGCGAACTCGCTGGTGAAGCAGTTGAACGACGAGAGCGGACGGCATGATTTGCGGGTGGTCCCGTTTGCCCGGAGCGCGCGGTCCAGGTCAGCCGGAGAGAAGTCGGCCTTGGCGTTGACGGAGGGGGAAGCGGGCCGGGGGACCGATTTAGAGTCGGCGATCCGCGAAGCAGCGGCCGCGCTGCCGGAGCGGCGAGTGCCGCGTTTAGCGTTGATCAGCGATGGCAAGGAGAATCGTGGCAGCGTGATGCGGGCAGCTTGGCAGATGCGCGGGCTGGGCATCCCGATCGATGTATTTCCGCTGAAAGGGCGGCCGCGGCCGGCGCTGCGGTTGACCGGCGTCGGGTTGCCGGCGCAGGCTTTCGCCGGCGAGCGGTTCTCAGTGGATCTGCAGGTGAATTCGCCGCAGCGTACGGAGGCCACGGTGGAGATTACGGCCGAGGGCAAGGTGCTGGGCACCAGCAAAGTCACTCTGGAAGCCGGCGAAAACAACGTCCGCGCTGCTGCGGCCTTAACCGAAGCGGGCGCGGTGGATTTGGGCGGCAGCGTGAAGGCGGGCTCCCTGGGTGAGGTGCGGTTTGCGCGGGCGATCACCTTGCGGCGGCCGCGGCTGTTGTATCTGTCCCAGGATCCGGCGGGGACTGAAGGCAACATCGCTTCGGCGGCGGCGGCGGCCAAGTTTGACTTCGAGCGATCGGAAGACCCGGCCAATGCGCCCTTGACCGGGCGGCAAGTGGTGGCCTTGAACAACGTGGATTTGGAAGCGTTGCCCGATACTCGGAAAGCGGAGCTCGAAAGCTTTGTGAAGCAAGGCGGCGGCTTAGTCGTGATTGGCGGCGAACGCAATATCTACCTGGAGAAAAAGAAGAATCTGCCGGAGAATGCGCTGGAGCGCAGTTTACCGGCGAAGTTAGCGCCGCCGCGGTCGCCGGAAGGTACTTGCGTCATCCTGATTGTGGATAAAAGCTCGTCCATGGAAGGGCGCAAAATGGAGTTGGCGCGATTGGCGGCCATTGGCGTCATTGAGAACTTACGGCCCATCGATATGGTGGGCGTGCTGATTTTCGATAACTCGTACTTGTGGGCCGTGCCGATCCGGAAGGCGGAAGACAAGTTACTCATTAAGCGCCTGGTAGCCGGGATTACTCCGGACGGCGGCACGCAGATTGCGCCGGCCTTGAGCGAGGCCTTCCGCAAGGCCGGGCCGGTGAAGGCGACATTTAAGCACATCGTCTTACTCACCGATGGTATCTCCGAAGAAGGCGATTCGATTTCGGTGGCCAAGGAAGCGGCGGCGCAGCGCATTACGATTTCCACCGTTGGCTTGGGGCAGGACGTGAACCGGGCGTATCTCGAAAAAGTGGCCTCATTCTCGAAGGGGCGCTCTCACTTTTTGATCGATCCGTCGGGGCTGGAGCAGATTTTGTTGCGGGACGTGATGGAGCATACGGGGTCGACGGCGATTGAGCGGTCGGTGTCGCCGGTGATTACGAAGCGGACCGAGATCCTGGAAGGCGTGGGGATGGAGACGGCGCCGGCGCTGAAGGGGTATGTGAAGTTTGAGTCGAAGCCGACCGCGGAGACGATTCTGGCGATCGACACCGGTCCGCAAGGCCAGGACCCGCTATTGACCCGCTGGCAGTATGGTTTGGGGCGCACCGCGGTTTTTGCTTCCGACGCCAAGAGCCGTTGGGCGGAAGACTGGATCAAGTGGCCGGGTTACGAGAAACTCTGGACGAACTTACTGCGCGACCTACTGCCCCATGCGACCGAAGGCGAAGTAAGTACCGAATACGACACGGCGACGGCAACGTTGGTGGTGAATTACCGGCTGGGGCAAGGCATTCCGGAGCCGGCGGCGACGCCGACGATTTATGCCCTGGGCCCGGATAACTTCCGGCAGGCTTTGACCTTGGAGCGTCTGGCGGCAGGCACTTACCGAGGCAGGGTGAAAATTGGTGATTTTCGGGGCTTGTTCCGTTTGCGGCCGCTCGAAGAATCGCGGGCCTTTCCGGAGACGGGCTTTTACCGGGATGAGGAAGAACTGAACAGTTACGGGGCGAATGAGGAGTTACTCAAACAGGTGGCGAGTTACACGGGTGGTTTGTATAATCCGGCGCCGGCGGAGGTGTTTCGGGGCGGGGGAAGGTCGATTCCGGCGGTGGTGGAGTTGTGGCCGTCGATTTTAGCGGCAGCGATTCTGTTGAGCCTGCTGGAACTCCTGCTGCGGAAATGGCCGGGGCTGGTGCTGTGGCGCGCGGCGCGGGCGTAGGATGCTTATGGATGGTGAGTCATTCCGTCTCGCAATTGAACTTAGCG
>JBBQQS010000549.1:0-3455 GCA_038215525.1 Bryobacterales bacterium | reverse complement strand
GTCCACGGTTGGCCATCTTGCGATACTTCGCCGCTGCAATAAAGGTTATCGAGTAACACGAATTGCTCAGCCAAGGCGTGTTGATTCGGAGTAACATCGCGGCCGAAGAGCGTTAAGCTCGGGTCGCCGTTACCTTGCTTTAAGTCGCCGAAAACTTGGTCATAAGTGCGATTCTCTTTCATGATAAACAGCACATGCTCAATCGGCGACTTTTCACCGACACGAGCCGGAATCACCGAGCCTACGGCACCCGACTGCTCCAGTTGAATGTCCTTGTACAACGAATTGTCGTAAACCTGCTTCGAATAAGCTGAGAGTTTCTTGGCGTCCGGCAGGTCGACGAAGGAGATCATGCCGTTCATCTGATTGCCCATGTGCTGGAAGCTGACGGAGGGGGCAGTGGGATCGATGGGGCGCTTAACGCGATTGGGGCCGGTGCCGTTACCCTTTCCGCTGGCCACCAGGATGCGCTTGCCGTCACGCGTAGTGGTGACGAAGGTGGGGTACCAGCCGGTGGGCAGGAAGCCTTTCACTTTGCTTTTGCCACGATCTTCCACTTCAATGACGCCGACCGAGTTATTGTCGGCATTGGCGACATACAAGAACTCGCCGTTGGGCGAAAGGGCAATCGAGTTTGGCGTGGTGCCGGCCGGGGCCTTGGGGCCCAAGGCGAGGCTGACTACTTCGAGGCGCTGCTTGGTCTTCAGGTCAAAGGAAAGGACGTTGTTGGTTTGGCCGCAGGAGACGAAGAGGCGATCGTCAGCGGCGAGGGCGAGCGAGTTGGGATGCGGCTCGGTGGCGAGCTTGCCGGTGAGCGACGGATGGGCCGAGTCGCTCACGTCGACCATGGCGACGGAGGCATCGCCGAGGTTGGCGACATAGAGCGTCTTGCCGTCCTTCGAGAGTGCGGCGCTCCAGGGATGATCGCCCACCTTGAGGCGCGCGACGCCGCGGCCGCTGTGGGTTTCGAGGATGTAGAGCTGATGGTCGGAATTGTTGAGTGCGTAGAGGAGCTTGCCGTCGTTCGACACAGTGAGCGACGAAACGGCGGTCCGATCCTTGGCGGCGCCAAAAAGCGAGAAGCCCGCGCGGCCTTCCTTCCAGCCACCGTTGTCCCAATTATCGAAGTAGAGAATGTCGGCGTGGGCGTAGCCGGCGCCGGCGGAGAGGAAGATGCGCTTGCTGTCGGGCGAGAAGGCGAGCCCGCTCCAGCCTTGCTCCACGGGGAAGGTGGCGACTTCTTTTTCGGTCGCCAAGTCCACCAGGTGGAGTGCGTGGCGGGTGTAGCCGGTATTGGTGAAGGCGAAGAGCTTGCCGTCCGGGCTGACTTGACCGCTGAGGATCATGTCGCCGGAGGGCAGATGACGGCCGGCGGGGGTGGTCTTCCAACCGCTGACTAACAGGGCATCGGCCCCGGATTGGCCAGGAACGCTAATGTCCTGACCGCTGACGGCGTGCTTCATGCGGAACTTTTCGGCGGCGGTCCAGGCGGCGCCGGCCCCGACTATGAGAATTACAGCAACGGCGATGCGTTTCATGGTTGTTATGGTACACGGCCCAGACGCACGAGGGAATGACAGATTCGTTTCAACTCTAGAAATGTGATTCGATGGCGACGCGGCGGAGGCGGAGGCGGACCTCTTCGTAGGTGGCCCAATCGAGTAGCGCGTCGGGCGGCAGTTCGCGGAGCATGGTTCGCACGCCGCTGGCGATGAAGGGCCGCACGTCGACACGGCGGCCATCGCCCATCTCGATGCGGATGGTGGCTTGCACGGGCACGGTAACGGCGAGTTCGTTGCGTTCCATATCGATTTCGCGGAGGAGCTTTTCGCCGTCCCAAATGCTGGCGCGCCCGCCGGCTTGCTGCTGGGAGGAGATCTCGGGGAAGACGAGTTTGACGTCGCTCATGAGGGGCGCGGGTGACGTCATGTCGGTGAATGCCGAGGAGATCGCCCAGCCATTTTTGGCGACGAGGCGGACAGCCACCCAGTCCTGGGGGTTGGCTGGCGTCCAGGCGATGTCCTGGTCGGCCGCGCTTTTGGTGAGGATGACGCGATTGTGCGCCCAGAGCTCGATGCGCTGGAGGTCGTCGCCCCAGACTTTCACTTTGAGCCTGGGGCCCTCGCGGGTGACGGCGAGGCCGGGTCCGGTGGAGACGACGAAGTTATCCCGCGTGGCGCCGGGGCCGGGCAGGGGCGCGAGGCGATAGCCATGGTCGAGCAGAAGGGACCAAAGGGCCAGAGCGCGGTCGGGCTCTTCGGTGATGACGAGGCCATCGACGAGTCCGGCGGCGAGTTGGAAGGGGAGGTTGGGGTCGCGCGCTCCGCTCGACCGCAAGCCTTCGGGCGCCTGGGCCAAAGTGACGGCGAGGAATAAAAGAGAGAGCACCCACCTTGAATACCGCACTGGGTCCCCCCGCCGCAATCCCGCGGGTGTAGACTCTCGTCTATGTCTCTCTGGCTCCGGCGAACTCACCTTTACTTAGCGCTGTTTCTGGCTCCGTGGATCTCGATGTACGCGGTCTCCACGTTTGTCATGAACCATCGCGACCTCTTCCAAGGCCCTCCGCCCTCGCCTCCGCCGCAATTTGCGCTGGAGCGAGAGTTAGTGTACCCAGGCGAATTTCCTGTCGGCGCCACTGCGTCCCAGATCGCGCTCCAAGTGCTGGCGACACTTCAACTCGATGGCACGCATACGGTCGCGCGTCCCGTCTCCCCGGAGAAAGTGGTCATCAACCGCCTCCATCCCCTCACTCCCCGCCGCATCACCTACCGGGCGGCCGACAAGAAGGTAACCGTCGAGCGGATGGTCTTCACCGGCGCAGGTTTCCTTGAGCGCCTCCATCGCCGCCGCGGCTTTCAGCACCCATACCTCGGTGAGGACCTTTGGGCCGCCACCGTTGACCTCACCATTGTGGCCTTGCTCTTGCTCGCCCTTACCGGCGTGTGGATGTGGTGGGAACTCCGCGTCACCCGCGCTTGGGGCGCGGTGGCTCTGGTGTCCGGGTGGGTGCTGTTTGCCCTCTTTCTGGGGTCGATGTAGCGATGAAATTCTCCCAGCTCAATCGCCGCAGCCACCTGTATTTAGGCCTCTTCCTCACCCCTTGGGTACTGCTCTATGCCCTCTCTTCGGTCCCCTTCTCCCACGGCGATTTTTTCGAGGCTCGCGACAAGGCGCAAGGACTCCCCCTCTGGACCAGGACCTTCGAAGGGCATTACGACCTGGGCCCGATTCCGGCCACCGGCGCCCTCAAACCCCTGGGCGCTAAGGTCTTGCGCGACTTCCATTTGGAAGACCGGGCCTACGGCGTTTATCGCGCCGGGCCCAAACAGCTGAACATCTACGCACATACGTTCTGGAAAGCCACGCAGTTTCAGTATTTTATCGAAGAGAAGCGCCTCGTCGCCGAAAACAGGCGGTTTCGCTGGGAGCATTTTCTTACCGGCATGCACGCC
>JBBQQS010000548.1:0-3470 GCA_038215525.1 Bryobacterales bacterium | reverse complement strand
GGGTGGTGACCATGTTCCACGTGCTGGAGCATCTGTACGATCCGGCGGCTTACCTCGAGTCCGCTTACGAATTGCTTCATCCGGCCGGCCGGCTGATCATTCAGGTGCCCAATGCCGCTTGCCTCCAGTTCCTGCTGCTGGGCGAGCATTGGAATGGCCTCGATGTGCCTCGCCACCTGTGGGACTTCCGCCCCGACGACCTGGAGGTGCTGCTCGACCGCTGCGGCTTCGAAAGCGTCCGCACCAAGCACTTCAACCTGCGCGATAACCCGGCCGGCATGGCCACGTCGCTGGCTCCGGGGCTTGACCCCATGTCGCGCCGGATCCGTGGCGTGAAGGAGTCGCCCGCCGGCCGGTTGACGAAGAGCCTCGCCTATCTCGGCCTCACCGTGGCTTGCCTGCCGTTCACCATGCTCGAAGCCGCGTGCCGCGCTGGCTCCAGCATCATGGTGGAGGCGCGCAAGAAGCCCCGATGATCTTCCCGCGCGTGCAGCGACTGCTGCCCGGCTGGCTGCATCGCCATTTGCTGCACTTCGACGCGGTACTGGAGGACGCGGTGCGCGACTTTGCTTTTCAGCTCCCTGACGGCGCGCGGGTGCTCGATGCGGGCGCCGGCGAAGCCCGTCATGCCTGCTACTTCGCCCGCCACCGCTACACGCCCGTCGATCTGGCGATCGGTGACGCCACCTGGGACTATACCCGCCTGCAGGCTCTCGCCGACCTGACCGCTTTGCCCTTCCGCGCCGCTTCCTTCGAGGCCGCCGTGAATGTCGTGACCTTGGAGCATGTGCGTGAGCCGGCGCAGGTGATCGCCGAACTGGCGCGGGTTCTGGCTCCGGGCGGAACGCTCCTCTTGGTGGTGCCCCACGAGTGGGAGGTACACCAAGCCCCACATGACTATTTTCGCTACACGCGCTATGGTTTGGAGCATCTGCTCACGCAGGCCGGCTTGCGGGTGGAGGTAATGACGCCGGTGGGCGGCTACTTCCGGTTGATATCGCGCCGTTTGTTGAACGGGCTGCAATTTTTCCCCGGCTTGGCTTTCCCCTTGGCCGCCCTTTTGCTGGTGCCGCCCGCCTTGATTCTACCCTGGTTCGACGGGCTGGACAAAGCCAAGAACTTCACTCTCGGCTATGTCTGCGTCGCGCGAAAACCTCTGCCAGTCGTGTCAGGGCTTGGTTCACGCCGGGCTGGTCCTAGTTTTGACGATAAGTGACTTTTAATCAATATTTTGCAAGGAAACTTAGGGATGCGTGGAGGGCCCCTGTTTTTGGAGACTCGTTTACGGGACCACCGGTCTCCCGGCGACCTTAGCGTAGCACCTAGGAGTGGGTGCCTGCGGAAAAAAACCGCCCGCCCTGCGCGCGGTCAGTGGTCAGAGATCAGTGAGACAGAGGTCAGCGAATGGGGGACGAACATACCACCCGGAACCCAATAACGCTGTCACGACCGTGCGGAAGGTTGAAGTGGCGTAAACCCGCACGAGCGCGCTCCTGATCGAGGAACCAGGACCCACCGCGCAAAACCCGAGATGCTTCGGCTGCGGCGCCGGTTTCCAAGGGATTCTGATACCAATTGCGGCACCACTCCCAGACGTTGCCCGCCAAGTCCGCCACGTGTTGCCGGTTCTCGCCCCCGGGATACATGCCCACCGCCATAGTTCGCTCTAGCTCCGCTTCGCTTGTGTTCGCGGCGCCTGGCTTCCACTGAGCACCCCACGGATAGGCAAAATTTGCCGTGTGCTCAGAGGCCCAGGAAGTGATTGCGTCGATCCGGCTGAACCGTTGCCCCAAGCAAAATTGGCGGTGGAAAGCCACCCGCAGTCAGCGAAATCGCCTTTCCCTGATCTCCGATAGGACCACTGCGCCACGCGGAAACTCGACTCTCTTCAGCGATGACGCTATCGAAAAACTACGAGTCCGGCCCTTCCCGCGGTCGCACGCTCACAACCAGCCGTTCCTAAACCCCGCCCGGCGTAACCCGGTGACGAGGTACGTGCACTGCCGCATCAAGCGCCAGAGGAACCCGGAACGGTAGTTCTCAATCATCAATACAATCGGCCCCTGGTTCACCCCGAAATTATAGGGCGATACCCAGCCGTGCTCGCTTTTGGGCTCGTCGGGATAAGTTGGATTGAAGCTGGCCTTGAAGCCGTAGTGGCGGTCGATGCGCAGATCGATATCGTCGAAGTGCTTCAGCGCCGGCAGCACGATCTCGGGAGCAAAGGGCAGAGAAGCTACTGTCGCCCACGGGGAGATCGTTCCGTCGTCCGGACCGAAGGGGACGCCTCTCGCGCGGTATGCGTAGAACTCACGCTCGATTCCATTCATCCGATGCGTTTGCCAGCCCGGACCGTCGCTCGCCGAAATCCCCCAGCAATTCTCTCCGTAGCCTTCGAATTCAAGGGGGTTGCGGATGGCATACTGCTGCTGTACGTAGGCAGCCCTCCGGCTGTTCTCGAAATAGTCAATGCCCTTGTCGCGCATGAATGCGTCCTGGATTCCCCGAAAGTCGATCCACACGTGGGACAGTTGATGGACAAAAAGTGGGCCGGAGTAGAGGAACTCGTGGTCATAGATTTTCTTCCACCGATACGTCGATAGCCATGAGGAGTAACTCTCTTCGGGCAGCGGATGGGTCGGCGAACCGAGGCCGAGCGCGTACACCAGCAAGGCCTCGTCATAGCCTTCCCATCGGTAGGGCAGAAAACCACTCTCTGGGGTCCAACCGTGTGTGACGGTCGCCTGGCCGTTTCGCGCCCAGTTCCAGTCGGCGCGCCGGTATAGCGCGTCGGCCAGGGTGCGAATCTCCAACTCGTCCTCCGAATCCTCCACGAAATAGGCCCGCGCGGACAAGAACCCAGCGAGAAGGAAGCTCGAGTCTACGGTGGACAATTCGCACTGCCAGACGCGTCGGCCGGTCTGCATATCGAGGAAGTGGTAGTAGAACCCTTTGTAACCGGTCGCATCTGGCTCGGTCCCTTGCGGGCTATTCCAAAAGAAGCGCAGGGTTGTCAGGGTTAACGTCCGCGCCGCGGTACGTTCGATAAACCCGCGTTCGACGCCCACCGGATAAGCCGCCAAGGCCAAGCCGGTGGCGGCGATGCTGGCGGGCCAGCCTATCTTTGTCTTGTCACACACCAGCCCGTTGGCAGGGTTGTCCTCAAGCTCAAAGTACTCGTACACCCTCCGTTGGAGCGTATCCAACAGTTCGCTACTCAGCGGAGGCTGATTCATGGGCGCGAGTCCTCTATAGCTCGCCGAAGCTGAGGGGATCCAAGGGCTTCGAAGCCGGAGATTACGTCAAAAAGTTCCTCGTCGATGGCACTCTGACGCAGACGGTGGAATTTGCTGTTGAGATCCACCAGTAATTCGTCAATGTTCCTTTCAGCGCGCTCCATCGCCGCCAAGCGGCTGGCATTCTCACTCGCGAGGGATTCGGCGCACGCCCGGAAGAGCGAGACGAAAAGA
>JBBQQS010000547.1:0-3505 GCA_038215525.1 Bryobacterales bacterium | reverse complement strand
AGCCGTACGCTAGATTGGGCGCTAGACCCCTTTATTTGCAGAGCTTTCTGTGATATAGTTCCCTCCATTGGCGGACCGAAAATCGCGGCGAGGTGCGGGATGAGAATGGGCTCAAAACTGGTTTTGATCTGGGCGTGCGGTCTGGCCGCGTTTGCGGCGGAAGGCGGACCCAAAGCTTTCACTGCGGTGCAGAAGCGCTGGTGGGCCATTCAGCCGGTGCGCGAACAAACGGCTCCCGTTCCCAATCTCTCTCGGATAGACGCCTTCGTGCATGCCAAGCTCCAAGCCAAAGGGATCTCGCCCAATCCCGCGGCTGATCGTATCACGCTGCTCCGCCGCGCCACGCTCGACCTTAACGGCTTGCCGCCCACGCCTGAAGAGACGCAAGCTTTCCTGGCCGACCCTTCCCAGCAAGCCTTCGCCAAGGTGATCGATCGCCTGCTGGCTTCGCCGCGTTATGGCGAGCGGTGGGGGCGCCATTGGCTCGATCTGGCTCGTTACGCCGATAGCGAAGGCTTTAAGGCCGACGAAACCCGGCCCAACATTTGGCGCTATCGCGATTATGTGATTCAAAGCTTCAACGAGGACAAGCCGTATGACCGTTTCGTGCAGGAACAATTAGCCGGCGACGAGATGTTCCCCGGCGATGTGCAGGCTTTGGTCGCCACCGGCTTCAATCGTCATTTCCCCGATGAGTACAACGCGCGCGACCTCTTCCAGCGGCGTCAGGAATTGCTCAACGACATCACCGATGTCGTGGGGTCCACTTTCATGGGACTCACCTTTGGCTGTGCCAAGTGCCACGACCATAAGTTCGATCCGATCCTACATAAGGATTATTACCGTTTGCAGTCGTTCTTCTCCGGTCTGCACATCGATGACGCGGCTAGTGTGGCGCCCAAGAAGGCGCAGCAGGAGTATCAGGCTACGCGCAAGGCGTGGGAAACGGCGACGGTGGACGTGCGGGCGGAGATTGCCAAAGTGCTCGCCGTGCAGCGCGAGTATCGCTTTCGCGAGAATTACGACAAGTTTCCGGAAGAGATCCAGAAGGCCTACGACTGCAAACCCGAGAAGCGCACGCCGATGCAATGGCAGATGTACTATAAGGCTTTGCCGGCCTTAACCTTCGACGACAAAGAAGTCGCCAAGGGCATTAAGGGCGAGTTGAAAGCGGCTTACCAGAAGCTGGAAGCGAAGTTGAGAGCCTTCGATCCATTGAAGCCCGCCGAACTGCCGGTGACGCAAGCGATGGTAGAGGATGCGGCGGCGGTGGCCAAGACGCACGTGTTGCGTGGCGGGGCCTATGAGGCGGCCGAGGCCGAAGTGCAGCCGGGCTTCCTGTCGATCCTCGATCCCTCCGATGCCACAATTCCCGCCGCCATTCTCGGCAAGAGTGGCCGGCGGACGGCACTGGCCAAATGGCTCACCAATCCGGAGAATCCGCTTACCGCGCGCGTCATCGTCAATCGCGTGTGGCACTATCATTTCGGCAAAGGCCTGGTCGCTACGCCGTCCGACTTTGGCCTGATGGGCGCGCGGCCCTCGCATAAGGAATTGCTGGACGACCTGAGCTACCGCTTTGTCCGCAACGGTTGGAGTATCAAGCAACTCCATCGCGAGATCATGCTCTCGGCCACTTACCAGCAGAGTTCGGATCAGGCGGAGGCTTCGGCCGTGGCGGATCCTGACAACAACTTGCTATGGCGCTACAACCGGCGGCGTCTGGAAGGCGAGTCGATTCGCGATTCAATGCTGGCCGCGAGCGGTTTGCTAAATACGAAGATGAATGGCCCGGGCGTGTTTCCGCCATTGCCAGCGGGCGTCGAAACGCGCGGGGGCTGGAAGCGCGACGAGTCCTTAGAGGAGGCGCGGCGACGGAGCATCTACATCTTCGTGCGCCGGAATACGCGCTACCCGATGCTCGAAGCCTTCGACATGCCGGATACCCATGAGAGCTGCGCGCGACGCAACCAGACGGTGACGCCGTCGCAAGCGCTCGAGTTGATGAATAGCACCTTGGTGCTCGATTGGTCGAGAGGCTTGGCCGCCCGCGTGCTGAACGATGCCGGACTCTCGCGCGACGCGATGGTGGACCGGGCTTATCGGCTGGTTTATGCGCGCCCGGCGAGCGACGACGAGAAGCATTCGGCCGGCGAGTTCTTCACGCGTCATCAGCCGATTCTCGAAGCGCAACAGAGCTTCAACTTGCCGGATAAACTGCCGCCTGGCGTGAAGCCGGTGGAAGCGGCGGTGCTGGTTGACCTCTGCCACGCCCTGTTGAACTCGAACGAATTCCTGTACATCAACTAGCCATGATTGAAAAATTGCAGCATCATTGGCCCGTGCGCTCGCGGCGCGAATTCTTCACCTCGGCCGGCAGCGGCTTGGCCGGCTTGGCACTCTCCACGATGATGGCGGAGGCGGCGCCCAAGAAGGCGGACCTGCTGGCCACCCATCCGCCCCACCACGCGGCTAAGGCCAAGAGCATCATCTTCCTGTTCATGGAAGGTGGGCCCAGCCACATCGATCTCTTCGATCCGAAGCCCAGGCTTAAGGAACTGCACGGCCAGCCGATGCCCGCGTCTTTCGGCAAGCCGATCACCGCCATGGGCACGGGCAACAACTCCATCATGGCCTCGCAGCGAGAGTTTAAGCAGCATGGCCAATCGGGCCTATGGGTCTCCGATTGGTATCCCCACATCGCGCAGCACGCCGATGAATTGGCCGTCTTGCGGAGTTGCTGGGCCAATGGCTTGAATCATGTGGGCAGTGTCTGCCAGATGAATACGGGCGACATTCTGGCCGGGCGGCCGTCGCTCGGCGCCTGGACCACCTATGGCCTTGGCACCGCCAACCGCAATCTGCCTTCGTTTGTCGTCATGCAGGACGACAAGGAGCCCCTGGGCGGCACCAAGAATTGGAGCGCCGGCTTTCTGCCCGCCACTTATCAGGGCACTCAGTTCCGCACCGGCGACACGCCCATCTTGAATCTGAAGCCCGCTGACGGCAGCACGTCGAACCAGCAACTCAGCAAGCTTGCTTATCTGAAAGCCCTCAACTCGCGCTTCGGCGAAGGCAAGGATGAGGACACCGAGCTCGACGCCCGCGTGCGCTCCTTCGAACTCGCCTATCAGATGCAGGCCGCCGGGCCCGAAGCCGTCGACCTCACCCAGGAGAGCGAAGCTACCAAGCGACTCTACGGCATGGACGATCCCGCCACGCTCAACTATGGCCGGAACTGCCTGCAGGCCCGCCGTCTGGTGGAACGTGGCGTTCGTTTCGTTGAGCTCTACTGCGGCTCCGGTTCCAGCTGGGACGCGCACCAGAATATTGAGGCCAACCATGCCAAATGGTGCCGCGCTTCGGACAAGCCCATCGCCGGTTTGCTCTCCGATTTGAAGTCGCGCGGTTTGCTCGATGAAACGCTGGTCGTTTGGGGCGGGGAATTCGGACGGACTCCCTTCAACGAAAAGGGTGATGGTCGCGACCACAACCCCTGGGGTTT
>JBBQQS010000546.1:0-3508 GCA_038215525.1 Bryobacterales bacterium | reverse complement strand
CGGGTGAGCGAGTTTGCGAATGTTTGGTCGACAAACTCAAGAACGAAAAGGTCGCGCTAGAAATCGATATTGTCGATCACCCGCCAGATAAGCTTCGCGACCCGGTAGCGCTTGCCCAACGACTGCGAGCATTTGTCGACCTGCCAAAACACCAAGAGTGGAAGAAGCAAGACCCGTCCGGTCAGAAGCCGTTGGCGAAGCGGATGTTGAACGCGATTCGAAAACTATAACCGCCGCAGATTACAGACTTAGGAGTTTGCTAGCATGATTCTCGATTTTATTCTCAAACCGACGGTCCCGTCCGGGCAGCCGGTCTTGCAAGATGAAGCGTCCCAACTTGGATCGAAGTTGTTCCAGCAGGACAACTGGTCGGACGATCCCGTGGTGAACAAGCGGCGGCAGATCGGCGTTCTGGTCGCGGTGCCGCAGGTACCTCCGTTTATGACCGAGCATTTTCCTGAGGTGGCCGAGGTCACCGACGGAAATCCGTTGGTGCTGAGTGATCTTTGCCAGGAGTGGTTTGAACGGATCGTCTGGATTCCGAACGATAAGCTAAACCAAGTCGTGGCCTCCAGCGATCAACCGGCCTTGGCGCAAGTGGCACAGATGGAGTCGATTCGTCAGTTGCTAGCGAGCCCGTTCTCCTTAGGTTGCTCCCCGGCATCGCCGGCAGTTCGCTTGTATCAGGCGTTGCCGGGGCCGGGCGGTCTGGCGCTCCAAAAGAGCGTTGAGGTGTTCCAGTGCATCGTGGATTCCAATGTGACGGGGACAAAGATCATCGATTCGATGACCGTCGTTTCGCTGGGCCCGGTGGGAGGTACAGTCATGGGGGACCCGGCCGCCTTCAGGGCAACTACGACCGCTTTCGCAAGATTGCCCCGCCAGATCGCGCTCAAGGCCAATCAACCGGTGCGGCCACCGGCGCTCGTGGCTCTGTTGGCGAAGTTGCAAGCCGCGATCAAAAAGATGGCCTAGCTGGCCTCGAGCATCTCCGCACGCAGCCAGGCCTGGGCGGCCGCCCAGTCACGTTTCACCGTGCGGGAAGAAATGCCAAGGAGGAGCGCGATCTCCTCCTCGGTTAAGCCGCCGAAGAAGCGCATCTCGACAATTGACACTTGGCGCGCGTCGATGACGCTGAGCCGATTCAAGGCCTCGTGCAGTTCGAGCACGGCTTGGTCGTCGTCGGGGCCGTAAGCATATCTTTCATCGAGCGGGATCGGCCTCACCCCGCCCCCCGCTTTGCTGGACTTACCGTGGCGGGCGTGATCCACCAGAATGTTGCGCATGCATTTGGCCGCAACGGCGAAGAAGTGAGCCCGACTCTGCCAGTCCATCGAACTGCGTCCCAAGAGCCGGAGGTAGGCCTCGTTCACCAGCGCGGTGGGCTGCAGTGAGTGAGTGGTGCGTTGCGCGCCGAGAGCCCGGGCGGCGATCGCCCGCAGCCGCGGGTATACCAATTCCAAGAGCGCGGCTTCGGCCGAACGGTCCTTTTCGATCATGCGCCGCAACAACTGCGTCAGCTCATTCTTTGCATCGTCTGGTTCGGGTTCGTCGGCGTGCACTGAACTAGTATGCTCCATCGCCTCGCCTTGTGGGTTGGAGCGAGCGACTGGTTGTTGGACTTTACCGAACCCGATAGCGGACGGGCTTGGATAATTTTTCCACGCCGCCCTCTTCCGCCAAGCGGGCGAGCCAGGCCTTGGCCTGGACTTTGCCGACTTGCAGGACTTCGGCCAGCGACGCCTCGGTGTGGGGTTCGGCGAGGACGCGGCGGAGGATGTCGCGGGTGGCGGTCCAGAGTTGATTGGCGGGGGTTTGGGCTGGGACTGGGGCGGTTAGGAAGGGGAGGGTTTCCTGCTGGGGAACTTGGGGGGCCGGAGCCTGGGAAAGGAGGGCGACCAAAGCTTCGGGGTCTGGGGGAGTGGGCCACGGGGTGGCGCCGCGGGTGATTAAGGCGGTGTTGCCGGGGTGGTCGGTTTGGCGGACGTAGAGGGGTCCGAAGTGGTAGCGCTTGAGTTGCTCGATGGCGCCGGCCCAGGTGCCTCCGGTTTCGAGGTCGGCGGCGATGATGAGGGAGGCGTCGGCTAGGGCGTAGATGAACTTGTTGCGCTGCATGGCGTGGCCGACGTGGAAGGGGGCGGAGGGGTGGTAGGGGGAGAGGAGAAGCAGTTGGCCGTCGATGAGGGGTTGGCGGTTGTCGCGGGCGAGGGCGGCGCGTTCGAGGCTGTCGGAGAGGACTCCGATCGCGTGGCCGCCGGCGGTGAGGGCGGCGGACATGGCGGCGCGGTCGATGCCTTTGGCGCCTCCGGAGACGATGGCGATACGGGCGCGGGCGGCGAGTTGGCCGACGCGGTCGGCTTCTTCGAGGCCGGCGGGGTCGGCGTCGCGGGAGCCGACGACGGCGAGTCCGCCAGATTCGAGGAGGGCGGCTTCGCCACAGCCGTAGAGGATGAGGGGGGCGTCTTCCTTGAGGCGGGCTTTGAGGCGGCGGGGGTATTGGGCGTCGGCGCGGCTGAGGATCCAGAGGGAACGGGCGTACCAGCGGTCAACAGCTTGGGCGAGTTCGACGCCGCGGGCTAGGAGTTCCGCGGTGCGGCCCGGGTCGGTAGCCGCGTCTGGGCTGCGTTCGAGGATGGCGGCGGCTTCAGGGCCTAGGAGGTCAGCCGGTTGACGCTTCTGGTCGCGGAGGAAGCGGGCGAGGCGGTTGTATTCGGAGAGGGTGAGGGGCGTGGGGCCGGGTGGGGGGCCGGGGCGCTCTCCGAGGGAAAGATGCGCGGTGAGGAGGAGGATGGCTTGCGTGTTGGGCGAGGGTCGCGGGATCATGCGTCGGTTTGTGCCGTCGAGGCTAACGCCAGGGGGAAGACGGGGCCGCTGCCGGAGGAGAGCAACAGGTAGGCCGCGACGGTGAGCGTCCACCTGGAATCCACCATATCATCGATCAGGAGAACGGGGGTAGAGGGCATAGGACAGAGTACTTGACGTTGGGCTTTGAGAGCGCCATCGACATTGCGGGCTTGTTGACTGCTGTTGGCCATGGTCTTTTGTTCGGGGCGGTGGCCGGTGCGGAGCAGGGCGAGGTGGAAGGGCAGGCCGAGGCGGTGGGCAAGGCGGCGGGCGAGGGAGGGGACGAGGTCCGGGTGGCGCAGGGAGGGGACGCAGGTGACCCAGGTGACGGGTGGCGACCACTTCTGAATCAGGTCAGCGCAGGCGGTTACCAGATCATCGGCGAATTCGCCTTCGCGATATTTGCCTTGGCCGACGAGCTCTCCCCAGCCGCCATCGCCCCAGATGGAGAGGACCTTGCCGGGCTGGGCGCGCAGGTTGGCGGGGATTTTGCCGGAGATGCCGAGCTGGGGCAGACCGCCGTTGGGCCACTGGATGCGGGGCTCAAGGGGGAGGCTGGTCCGCTTGAGGAATTCGGCAGCGGCTTGGGCGAGTTGGGGGTCAGCGGTGGTGGGCAGAGGCGGGAGTCGGGGTGGGGCGAAGGGCTCGGGCGTGCCGTCGAGGG
>JBBQQS010000545.1:0-3510 GCA_038215525.1 Bryobacterales bacterium | reverse complement strand
AGCGAAGTCTGCGTGGCATTTGGGCCTCCGTAGATAAGTGGATTTCGGAAGGGAAAATTCTCATTTATTTTCGAAAAAAATACGCGATCAGGGGCTAATTTCCGCAGTTCATGTCTGGCAAGTGGGTCATTCGTCGAGATTTCCCACAAAACGGGACCACCCCGTGCATGGCCCTGTTCGTTTGGCCCTGTTCGTTGGCCCTGTTCGTGGCGGCCCTGTTCGTGGCCCTGTCCGTTAGATCGCGGTAGCCAATTGGCCCTGCGCCCTGCACAGAGCCCGCTGCTTGTAGCCGGTTCCCCTGGCAATAGCCGCGTGCGGAGATGTAACCCGCCGCTTACGCGGGCGGGCTGGGTTGATAGGCGCGGGGAGTGGGCGCGGGCGTTGCCGCGGGAACAACACCCACTGCGATAGAATCCAAAGGTGATGAAACCGGTCCTCGCCCTCTTCCTCGCCATCGCCCTGCCCGCTCAGGCCGTTATGATCCCCGAAGCGAAGCCCGAGTCCGTCGGACTGTCGCCGGAACGATTGGCCCGCATCCACGAAACCATACAGCGTCACATGGACGCGCATGACATCGTGGGCGCGGTCACCTTGGTGGCGCGCAAAGGTAAGGTCGCGCACCTGGAGTCGCATGGCGGGCTCGCGAAAAATGCCGTGTTCCGTATCTGGTCGATGTCGAAGCCCGTGGCCGGTGTGGCGATTCTGATGCTGCTCGAGGAAGGCAAGCTGCGATTGAACGATCCGGTATCGCGCTTCATCCCGGAGTTCAAAGGCATGAAGGTGGCCGTCGCCCAAGATAAGCCGACGAATTACTACACCATCCCCGCCGCGCGCGAGATCACCATCCAGGACCTGCTCACCCACGTCTCTGGCCTGGGCAGCGGCCCCACCAGCGCCTCCGAAATGGCCAAGCTGCCCAAGCAGCCCACCGACACGCTCACCGAATATGTGCCGCGTATGGGCTCCACGCCGCTCGACTTCCAGCCTGGCTCGCGCTGGACCTATAGCGCCGGTGCCGCCTTCGACACGCTGGGCCGCGTCGTCGAAGTTACTTCCGGAATGCGCTTCGAGAAGTTTCTCGAGCAGCGCGTCTTTGGCCCCTTAGGCATGAAGGAAACGACGTTTCACCCCCAAGGCGACCTCCGCGCGAGGCTCGCCACCAGCTATCACCGCACGCCCGACGCGATCACCCAACTCGACCCTAAGCACCAAATGCTGAATCTCTACGGCGCCGACTATTCCTCCGGCGCCGGCGGACTTTACTCCACCGCCGAAGACTATGCCCTCTTCGCCCAAATGCTGCTCGACGGCGGGCAGTTACATGGCAAGCGACTACTCAGCCCGAAGACCGTGGAGTTGATGTCCAGCGTCTTCGTGCCCGATACGGTGCCCGGCCGCGCGCCGGGCCGTGGCTTTGGTTTAAGCGTGCAAGTCATCAGCGACCCCATCGCCGCCGGCCAGCGCGTCTCCAAAGGCAGCTACGGCTGGGACGGCGCCTTCGGTACACATTTTTGGATTGACCCGGTGGAGAAGATCGTCGGCATCATGATGATCCAAACCGATAACTCGAATCGCCAACTCGACCGCGACTTTGAAAGCGCCGTCATGCAGGCAATCATCGAGTAGCCGCTATCCGGAGGCCCGCACCAAAGGGCCAGCTTCCAATCTCTGCTCAGGCCGGCCAAACGAGGCGACGCCCATGCTAGCCGGGCTAGCCCGGGCTAGCCCACGGCGTGAACTGTGGGGTTCTTTCGCGCTTTTCTCCCCTCTCACCGCACCAGGAGCGCGATAAGATACCGGTATGGCCCCGAATGCGATTGAAGAAGCGGTGGTAGCCAAGTTGCGTGAGTTGCCCGCCGACAAACAACAGGAGGTTCTCGACTTCGCGAGCTTCCTGGGGTCGAAACGTCCGGAGACCGTGCAAAGCCTGGAGGGCCTGTGGGCCGGAAAAGGCATTGATATTTCCGGGGAAGACATCGCCGATCTCCGCCGCGAGATGTGGGCCAAGTTTCCCCGTGAAACGGAATGACCAGCCTGGTTCTCGACACCCATGCCGCTATTTGGTATCTGGCGAGCGACTCTCGATTGTCCCCTCACGCCTTGCGCACGATTCGCGAGGCGACGTCCCAGGCGAAGCGATGCTTTGTTCCTTCGATTTGCCTGGTAGAAGCTACGTATTTGGTCGAGAAGAATCGCATTTCCGCTCCCGACTTCGATTCGCTTCGCGACGCACTGTCCTTCGGCACGGGCAACCTTATCATCGCGCCCCTTGACTTCACGGTCTGTCAGGCAATCAGACTGATCCCCCGTGCAGAAGTTCCCGATCTGCAGGCCCAACGTGATAGCCGCGACGGCTATCACGTTGGGCCTGCCTTTGATTACCCGGGACGGTAAGATCCGGGCCACGGGCATCGAAACCATCTGGTAGCCGAGGCCAACCGTGGCCCCGCGGCAAGCGGCCACACTGCTGCGCATTTACTGCGGTCCGGGGCATTCGGAGGACTGATTGGTTCCAGCCTAGCCCAGTGCTAGCCCCCCGGCTTAAACTAGTAAGTAATGCACATACCCGATTGGCCGACGGCAGGAGAGCGTGAAATCGAGTTACTCCGCCAAGTGCTCGCCACTACGCAGTGGGGCGGATTTCACCCTCTCGTACACGAGTTTGAGCAGAAGTTCGCTGCCTACCAGCACTGCGCCCACGGCATCGCCCTCGCCAATGGCACCGTGTCGCTCGAGATGGCCTTCGCCGTCGAAGGACTCGGGCCGGGCGACGAAGTCATCGTACCCGCCATCTCCTTTGTCTCCACCGCTACCGCCCTCTCAAGAGTCGGCGCGACGCCCGTCTTCGTCGATATCGAGCCCTATAGCTTCAATTCCGACCCCGCACAGGTCGAAGCCGCCATTGGGCCCCGCACCAAAGGCATCGTCGCCGTCCATTTCGGTGGACCCTTGGCCAACATGGACGACTTACTCGCCATCGCCGCCCAACATCATCTGCCCTTATTCGAAGACGCCGCCCATGCCCATGGTGCCGAGTGGCGAGGGAAACGGGCCGGCAGTTTTGGCCACTGGGCCTCGTTCAGTTTCCAGAACGGCAAAGTGCTCACCTCCGGCGAAGGCGGCGCCCTCACCACCAACGATCCGGAACTCGCCCACAAGTACCGCAATTTTTCCAATCAAGGCCGCCGCCACGATGGCGCCTCTTACTTTCATCACTACAGCGTCGGCACCAATTTCCGCCTTACCGCCCTCCAAGCCGCCGTCCTTACCGCTCAGTTAGAACGCCTGCCCGAACAAATTCTCCACCGCCAGCGCGCCGAAAAGTTACTCCGCGAACTTACCGCGGATTTAGATTGGCTCACCTGGCAACAAGTGCCCCCCGAAGTAAATGTCCATTCCCATTACTTACTTCCGGGCCGTATTGGAAAACAAAAGTCCCGCGACGATTTTCACCGGCACTTACAAAAACATGGCGTCCCCAGCACGCCCTTTTATCCGCACCCCTTATAC
>JBBQQS010000544.1:0-3517 GCA_038215525.1 Bryobacterales bacterium | reverse complement strand
TTCTCGCCCAGAGTCGGCTGCGCAAGGCGTATCCCCTGCAGCGCGACGGCACCCATCACCGTGAACGCAGCCTCTTCGTCCGGCACGCCATCGGGTACCCGCGCGCACAGACTCACCGGCACGCTCACCACTTCGGCATGCTTGCCGTTCGAGGCTGCCCGGCCGCCAACAGAGAAACCCGTGGCAGCAGCACCCACCTCCATCGTCACGCCGACATTGCAGTAGCCCAGTGGCAGCGGCTGGTCGAGCTTGTTTCGCACCGCTTCTATCGTAGGCAGCAGGCCGTCAGTCTTGATCTTATCGAGCACCATGCGCACCTTGTCCGGCTGCTGGCGCGCCTTGTCGAGAAAGTTGGCTTTGCCGAACTCGACCAGCATGCGCTCCGTGCCCGCCGACACGAGCGTCGCGCGCGTCCGGATGAGCACCTGTCTCGCCCGCACGCGTGGGCAAGGCACCTCGGCCACCTCGGTGGCGCCGGATTTAAGGCTTTGCAGTATTTGTTTCACGATAGTTCCCGGTATCTTTGCTCGAACTTGTACATCTCAAGCCCTATAGGCCCGAGGGCGCGCCCCCCACGGCCCGGGAATTGCCACTTTCGATACATCGAACTCGCTACGCCGCTTCTTTGTGCGTCCTGAACGTTTCCCAGCCGACGCAAGCGAGCCAGATGTGCCGCGGAATCGCCTTTTCGCCGTTTCGGTAGTAGATCAACATCCGCCGGCTGATGCCGAGCACTTCCGCAGCCTGCTCAATCTTCAGGTCGTTCTCGTGCATCCAGTTCCAGATGCGCTCATGGCCGATCCCGCCCGTCTGCTCGATAGCGAGATTGCGCAGGTTGTCGGCAGCCAAATCGATGTCGCTATTCGCGAACTCAACCGAGCGCCCGAAGGCGCCGAGTCGGGCGGTCGAGAACAACCCCCGATCACGCAATGGACGCAGCGCTTTCGTTGATCTGATGAAGTCTGTCAAATCCACGGTAAAAGCTCCCCCATCGGCGTGCTCTAGATGCAGACGTGCGCCGTCAAGTACATGCGCGGCCTTCAGACGAAATACTTCGCGGTCCTTTCTCATTGGCTCATCTCCGTGAAACGCCGCAGCAGCAACTTCCTGTCGTCCGGTAGCGTGGCCCAATCGAGTGCTTCCCGGATCTCCCGCGTGTTGCGCGAGCCTCTCAGAATCGCGCCCGTTTCGATCTCCACTAGCCATTCCCGACCGTCGCTGGCCAACACATGAAAGCGCGGCGGCAAATGATCGCGAAAATAGATATTGATCTGGCAACCAGCCCTGCCTTGTCGTAGCCCAAAATCTCATCCGGGCTACGCCGGTCCAGATCGGGAAGATTTTTGCACCGTTCGGCGATGCGCATGATGGCGTCAAGGGTGATCGTTACGCGTTCTTTTTCGCGCAATTTATCCAGACGCGCTGCAAGCGCGTGAATAACCGCCTCGGGGATGGATTCACCGGCTTTCCGGGCAAGCTCGCTTGCCAGTGTTTCAGCTTTTGGGTCGATGATGTGCAAGGGCATGGTTTTTCCTGTAAAGCAGGCCGCGAACGCACGGACGCCCGCCACGTTTCCCGGGTTCGAGAGTGATGCGTTGAGTGTTCATAAGTGAACCCTTTACCACCGAGAATTATGGAGTAGCGCCAATGCAGCCGAAACCACAGCCTGCCGCAGATCTGGGCGGGCTTGAGGTGGCGCAGGATATGAAAATATTTCAGACAGCCGCTTCCTTAGCTGGCGTTCAGTACGGTCAGTTGCGTCCGTCTTAGCAGCTTCCTGAAATCGGCGTCGAAGGTGACGAGGTGTTCGCCGAGTTGAATCACTGCCGCCGCAAGCCACGCATCAGGAATATCGTTGGCGGCGAGCCCTTTCTCGACGCAGAGTCGGCGCAACATCGGCCACTCGGCGCCGAGAGCAGGCATCTCGACGCCCGGTATTGTGAGGAGCGCATCCAGGAATCCCACGGCCTCTTCCACTGGCGTTGGGTGAACGAATATCTTCGAATTCGTCACCAGCCGCAGGAAACTTGCGCCAACCATCGGCATCAGTTTCAGGCTCGCGCCATCCGCACAAGCCGCAATGGCTTCCTCCAGGCACGCGTACGCTGCTTTGTGATGAAGATGATCGCTGCGCGAGGCTGCAATCAATACGTTTACATCAGGCGTCATCGCCGGCGGCATCCAGCAACGCTTTATTGCTGATTGGATTTACGCCGGCAACCAGGCCCCCGCGCCCCTTGAAGACCGGAAGCTTTCGTTTGCTTGCCTTGATTGCGCTATGAGACGACCGAAGGCGGAGTTGCAGCCCTTCCTCGATCAATCGCGTCAGGCTGGTTTGTTGTTTCGCCGCCAGCGCTTTGGCATTGGCAAGCAGGGAATCGTTGATGTCGAGCGTGGTTTTCATGGGCTAACGATACAGATTTCTGTATCGCATGTCAATGAAGAACCTTGTCCAATGACCTGTCGTCGTCGACCTCGAACCACTCCACCACTTGCTCACGACGGATGGACGGTGTGGACGATGAGGCTATGCTATATTCAACACGATTCTTGGAGGTCGCCGCGATGGACTGGAAACCTTACATCACTACCGATCCTGAAGTCATGCATGGCACCATGTGCTTTCGAGGCACACGCATCCCGGTGTCGGTCGTACTGGACAACCTTGCTGCCGGCGAGACTCCGGAGCGAATTCTCGACCAGTATCCTTCTCTTAGGCTAGAGCACATTCCCGCCGCAATCGGCTACGCCGCCGATCTGGCGCGGGAGCGAATCGTTCCTATCCCCGCATAGCCAAGCGGATGGCCGTTCGATTCAAACTGGATGAGAACATTCCCAGCGACGCCGAGACATTGCTTCGAGACGCCGGTCACGACGTACAGACGGTGCTCGACGAACGACTTGGTGGCAGCGCGGACATTCGGGTTCTGGAGGCCTGACGGGCCGAGAGTCGAGTGCTCATAACGTTGGATCTGGACTTCTCCGATATCCGCCTCTACCCGCCAGCGAGCCACAAAGGTATCTGGGTGCTGCGTCCGCGCACGCAGAGCGTCGAGGGCGCGCTCACTTTGTTGAGAGGCGCGCTAGGCGTTCTCGAGACAGAATCGACGCAAAGCCGGCTGTGGATTATCGAGCCCGCCCAAGTGCGCATTCGTGAGTAAGCCGCGTCCGACCTGCCCCGCCCCCACCGCTCAGCGCGCCGCCTCGGCAACCTCGATGCTCACCCGTGCGACTTCGACGATTTCATCAAACGGAATAGGGGAGGGCGCGCCGCTGCGGACGGCGTCGATGAACGCTGCCGCACAGGCCCTCTGCCCCTTGTCCTGTCGCCACAGATTCATCCTGGAGAAGCCTGGCCAGCCGTAACCGCGCAGCTTGCGGAAGTTGTCGAGCTGCAAAATCCTGCCGCCACAAAACACTTCCAGCCGCTCTTTCGGGAACGACTTGTGGCCGTTGGCAAGATAATGCACCGTGCCGAGCGAACCATCGGCAAACGCCAGCGTGAAGCTGACCTTGT
>JBBQQS010000543.1:0-3520 GCA_038215525.1 Bryobacterales bacterium | reverse complement strand
ACACCGGGAGGGCCAACAAAGCAGAGAATCGGCGATTTGGCCGCAGGGTTCAGCCTGAGCACGCCGAGGTGTTCGAGGATGTGCTCCTTCACCTTTTCGAGGCCATAATGATCGTCGGCCAGGATCTTCCGGGCGCCGGCAATGTCGATGGCGGATTGGCTGGAGGTGGTCCAGGGCAGTTCAAGAATTAGTTCGAGCCAGGTACGGCCGACGTTGTAGTCGGGGGCTTGGGGCGAAAGCCGGTCAAGCCGCGTCAATTCACGGTCGGCCTCCTTGCGAACGTCCTCGGGCAAGGTCGCAGACTTCAGGCGTTCCCGAAGCAGCTCGAGTTCGGATTCGCCGTCCTTCCCGCCCAACTCTTGCTGGATGGCGCGAAGTTGCTGGCGCAGCACGTACTCGCGCTGCTCCTTGCCCATTTCGTTCTGGGCCTTCGAGGCAATTTTGCCGCGGATTTCGAGAATCTCCAACTCATGGGAGAGATGGCCGTGGATGATTCGCAGAGCTTCAAGCCGGCTCTGTGTGGCGAGCAGGGATTGCTCACGATCAACATCCAGGCTGAGGACGCTGGCGAGGAGCCAAGCCATTTGCAAGGGGTCGGCTTGGCCGATGATCAGCCGGGTGAATTCGGAGGGGATTTCGACGTTGGCATGCTTTAGCACGGCAGTGGCCAGCTCGATCACCTCCCGGTGGAGAGCCTCGGTCTCGAGCGTGTCCGGAGTTTGTTCAGCGGGGAAGGGCAGGATCTCGAAGGCCGCGCGGAGATAGTCGTCACCTTCAGAGTTAAGGCCTTCGAAGTTAAGTTCAGAGACCCGCTCAAGGCCCATTACCAGCAGTTCGTACTTTCCCTCCTTCGTTCGGTGGGCACGCTTGATGACGGCCTTGGTTGCGGTGGGGAAGAGGTCCACTGCGGAGGGTGTTTCGACGAAGGGGTCGCGCTGAGTGATAACCAGAATTTCTTTGTTTTCCAAAGACATGGCGGCATCAATGGCGGCAATGGACTTGGCCCGGCCGACCGAAAGGGGCATCAGCAGATTGGGAAATAGAACGGTGTTTTTGATGGGGAGGACGGGAAGCGACCGGTTAGATTCTGACATGTGATTATCCTCTTTGCATGAAAGATGAGTGAATCGCACTAAAGGTTTCAAAAAAGCATCAACTCGTGCTCTCACCGCTCTCAGTTCAAGCCCGGCCGATCTTTCGAAGATGATTTTCAATCAGAGAAATTGATTATGCGGTTAAGATCTTTATTGTCAATGGTTTCCACGGAAACCCCGGCATGCGCGTGGATGCCCCCGATTGGGAGCAAGTTTTTTCGTTTGTTGAACTTATAGGTAATCTGTGAAAATTGTGAAAAAGGGCCGAAGAAGGTAGGGAGGTCGGGACGGACCGTCTGCGATCACAGCGCTTTAGGCGTCCAGGCGCAGGTGGGCGAAGTCCTTCATCAGGCCGAAGGCCTTGGTATAGGGAGCGAGTTTTTCGCCGCGTTGCTCGATGTGAGTGGCGGCGGAGTAGCCTAAGTGGGTGGCGCCTTTGAGGTGGCCGATCTTGGCCGGGTCAATCCGCATCAGGCGGCAGCAGGTGGAGTCCACCGCGACCATGTCGTGGCCCATCACGATGACGCCCGAGTGAACGCCGGTGCCTTGGATGGGTCCGTTGCCCTCCATGCCCATTATGCCGTCCACCATGGCGAAGGAGCGCGGGAAGAGGCGGTTGAGCTCGAGAATCGATTCGTCAATGCCTTTGTAGTGCAGGACGTTCTTCGGCCAACCGTAGACGCAGCCGGGGACGAGGCCGAAGAAGTTCTTCATGGACAGCGTGACGCCGGCCCAGTGGTGGGTCTTCATCTTGGCGAGGGACACAATCAGGTCAGCGGACATGAGGGTTTTGGAGAAGAAGAACTCGGGCTCATCGTTGAGTGAGGCTTTGATGGCGACGACATCGTCGCGGTTTAAGTCGACGAAGATCTTGTCGAAGTTCGGGATCACCTCGCGGTAGCCAGCCTCTTCGGCGACGCCCCAACTGTCGCGACGATGGCCGGGGCCTTCGCCGATCAGGACCTCGGCGGCACCGAGTTTATGGAAGAGTTCGACGGCGGCGGCGACGAAGCGGGGGTCGGTATTGATGGGAGTTTGCGGGTCGTACTCGACGAGATTGGGCTTGAGTAGCACGCGTTTGCCGATGACGTTTAAGCCGCAGGTCATCACGCCGCGATACATGATGTCGAGCAGGTCGGCCGAATAGTCCTTGGCGCCCATCACGGAGACCGGCGACAGGATGGTGGGGATGGGATCCGGCTTCGCGTTGTAACCGACGACACCGGACATGACGCCCAGGCCGATCAAGGGAATGGCGGAACGGCGATCTAACGTGAGGCTCATGAGGGTTGTTTCTCCACGCGGAAGGCGGTGCCGGCTTTGTCGTGCGCCAGGAGTTCGAGCGCGGTAATGGCGAGGTCGCCACTGGGGGCGAGGGCGCCAAGGGGTGGCGGCTGAAAGGGGACGCTGTGGGCGCGCAAGGCAATGGTGAGCCAGGCCTTGGCCAAGCCGCTGCGTGCGGACTTTACCTGCAAAATCGCGCGGTCAAACGACGGCTTCAGTTCGGCCGGCTGGCGGCCTTGCAAGCCCAGGATCGCGAGCGCGGTCGTCTCCGGGAACGAAGCCATGTCGGTGTAGTAGACCCGCTTGTTGCCATAGTTCCAGCCGCCATCCGGACAGCGGCGGTTAAAGAGATAGCCTTCGCCTTCAGCGATACGATCGGCGAAGGCCGGTGCGCGGCCGCTTTGCTTCAGGGCCACCAGCGCATGCGCCGTCGGCTCCACCCAGGAGGAGTTGCCCGGCCGCCAAGGCCAGCCGTGAATGCTTTCGTCCTGATCCACCACCCGGGCTTGAAAGCGCTGCACGATGCGCACGGGCAGGCTGCCTTCGGCGCCGGCCAGCTTCGACAGCCAATCGAGCCCCTTGGTGTAAGCGGTATCTTGACGGTTCATGGCGCGGTAGAGTACCAGTATCAGGGCCGTGGCCCAGTGGGCGTCCGGCACTTTGCCGCCCGCGCGCCAGGCACCATCGGGTCGCTGCCAGCGGGCCAAGAGCGCCAGCGCCTTCTGGCTGGCTCGTTCACCCTTGAGCGCCAACGCGGCGTACACCGTGGGCTCCAACCAGGACTCTTTGCCCGGGAAGTACCCCCATCCGCCATCGGCATTCTGCGTGCGCAACAAGTGATCGCGCCTGAGGGCGAGCGCGGCGGGGAGGTCCATTTGCGGCGTGTCCTTAGTCATAACCCGATAAAGGTCCCATCGGCTAGAAACACGCTTTTCGTTAGAGAGACCTTAAGCGGAAAGGCGCCGGACGCGGATTTCCTTATACTCGATCCACTTGCCGGTTTGATGGGCTTGGATGGCGATGGGTCCGGCGGCGAGGTTCTTGAGGCCCCGGTAGTCGACCACCGTTTCGCCGTCCACCCGGACGACGCAATGGTCGCCTTGGACGTGCATTTGCAACAGGAACCAGGTTTCGGGCTCCAT
>JBBQQS010000542.1:0-3537 GCA_038215525.1 Bryobacterales bacterium | reverse complement strand
CAGCCATTGATCGCGCGGCTGACCGAGGCCAAGCAATGGGCGGATCTGCATTCGGATCAGCTTTCGCAGGCGATTTTGCTGCGTTTTGCTGAGTCCGGCCGCTTGCGGCAGCATCTGGAACAGATGATTGCGGCGGGCCGTGAATGCCTGCTGGCAGCGATGGAAAGCTGCGAGCGTGAGTTGCCCGCCGGCACCCGCTACACGCGTCCGCAGGGCGGCATGAATTTGTGGGTCACCTTGCCCGCGCCGCTCGACGCCACGGAGCTACTGCCGGTGGCCGAGCGCGAGGGGTTGACATACTTGCCCGGAAGGCATTTTCAGATTGAGGCGCGGGCCAACGGGCAGTTGCGGCTAAGCTTTGCCGGCTTGCCGCCCGCGTCGATTCGTACCGGTTTAGCGGCGTTGGGCCGCGCCGTGCGCAGCGAGCTCGAACGTTTGCGCACGATGTCGTCGCCGGCCCCGGCGACGGCGATGGTTTGATCTTATCGAAAGAAAGAGGAGCAGCAACATGATTCTGAATGAAGCGTTTCGATTGAAGTCCGGTTTGGCGGAGATGCTGAAGGGCGGCGTGATCATGGACGTCACCAATGCCCGGGAAGCGGTGATTGCGGAGAAGGCTGGCGCCACCGCCGTGATGGCGCTGATCAAGATCCCATCCGACATCCGCAAGGAAGGCGGCGTGGCCCGCATGTCGCCGATCTCGATGATTCGCGAGATCATGGCCACGGTGTCGATTCCGGTGATGGCGAAGTGCCGCATCGGCCACTTGGCGGAAGCCCGGGTGCTGGAAGCCCTGGGCGTCGACTACATTGATGAGAGCGAAGTGCTGACGCCGGCTGACGACGAAAACCACGTCGACAAGCGCCACTTCCGCGTGCCTTTTGTTTGCGGCGCGCGCAACCTGGGCGAAGCTCTACGCCGCATCGGCGAAGGCGCGGCGATGATTCGCACTAAGGGCGAGGCGGGCTCCGGCAATATCGTCGAAGCGGTGCGCCACATGCGCTGCATCCAGCGTGAGATGAAGCAATTGACCGTGCTTACCTCCGACGAACTGATGACCGAGGCCAAGAAGCACCAGGCCCCGTTTGAGTTGATCGAATGGGTGGCGGCGAACGGTAAGTTGCCGGTGCCGAACTTCTCGGCCGGCGGTATTGCCACGGCCGCCGATGCCGCGCTCGCCATGATGTTGGGCGCCCAAGCGGTCTTTGTGGGCTCCGGCATCTTCAAGTCCTCCGATCCTGAGCGCTTCGCCAAGGCCGTCGTCAAGGCGACCACCTACTGGAACGATCCGGTGAAGGTGCTGGAAGCCAGCGAAGACCTGCCCGATGGCATGCCCGGTCTGGACATCCGCCAGTTGGAAGAGAGCCAACTGATGGCGACCCGTGGCTGGTAAGAAACGCGTCGGGGTATTGGCGTTACAGGGCGACTTCGCGCGGCACGCGGAGTCGCTCACGATGGTGGGGGCCGAAGCGATCGAGGTCCGAACGCGGGATGGTCTAGCCTCGGTCGACGCGCTGGTGATGCCAGGCGGCGAATCCACCACCATGCTCAAGCTCATCGGCTACGAAGACCTCTGGGAGCCGTTAAAGGCCTTCGGCCAAGCGAAGCCAATCTTCGGCACTTGCGCGGGCGCAATTTTGTTAGCTAAGCATGTGCTGAGTCCGCCTCAGGTCTCCCTGGATCTCATGGATATCGATGTCGAGCGCAACGCCTACGGGCGGCAACTCGATAGTCACATTGCTCAGGTAGACTTAGAGGGTGCACCGCTTGAGGCGGTCTTCATCCGCGCGCCGATCATTCGGCGAGTGGGCGTAGCGGCCAAGGTCTGGGCCAGCCACCGGGGCGATCCGGTGCTGGTCACCGAAGGCCGTCACATGGTAGCGACATTTCATCCGGAGTTGACTTGCGATCCACGGGTTCACGAGATCTTTTTAAGGCAGGTCTAGCGGCAACCCCGGCAATCCTGCCACGCGTCCTGTTCGTCTGCCTGGGCAACGTCTGCCGCAGCCAGATGGCGGAAGCTTTCGGCCGCCACCTGGGCACCGGCATCATCGTGTCCACCAGCGCCGGTCTCACTCCCGGCATGATGGTGGACCCCGTCACCAAACAAGTGATGGCCGAAAAGGGGCTCGACCTCGAGATGCAATTCCCGAAGTCAATCGCCTTGGCCGCTAACAAAGGTGTGGAACTCGTGGTCAACATGAGCGGCTTTCCCTTGCCGCCCGGCCTCCAATCGCCGACGGTGGAATGGAAGGTGCCGGATCCGCACACCAAGCCGCTGCATGTGCACAGGGAGATCCGAGACCTGGTGGAGCGGCTGGTGATGGAGCTGATGGTCGAGTTCCGGATGAAGCGGCGCTGAGCTTTCGTCCTTTGCCTCACCCACTCAACGCAACCGCTTCTGGTAAGCCTCATTCACCCATGCTGGCGGGTCCAGGCTCCCAGACGATCGGCAGGCCTTTGCCGACGCCCCAGCGGTGAATCCATGAAATGCCCTTGTCCCCGACAAAGGATTCGTCCACGGCATACAGCGAATCCTTCAGAGCCTCCGTCCAGGACACAATCCGATAGCCGCGCCGCTTCATCATGGCGATCAGGTCGCCGGGGCAATCGCCGGCGTTGCCGCCGCGGGGCAAGTCGTCAATCGTGATCGCCACTCGCCGGTCGGCGGCCCAGACGCTCAAGGCCAAAAGGAGGATCAGGACGAAGCGCATCCTCTTAACGGTATCGTAGAAAGACGTGGAATTTCTCGCTCGCGCGCTTGCAGTGGCGCATACCCTCGGTCTGCGCCAGCCCACCGCCCAACTGCTGCTTGGCGGCGTCTCTTCGGATGTGGCGCTCATCGCCGATATCGAGCGCCGCTTCGTCGTGAAGCAGGCGATCCCGAACCTGCGCGTGGCAGCCGATTGGCCCGTCCACCCCAGCCGCATCTGGCGCGAAGTAGACGCCTTGCGCGCCATTGCGCCGGTGCTGCCCGATGGCGCGGTGCCGGCCGTGGTCTATGAGTCGCGCGACGAGTTCCTGTACGCGATGTCCGCCGCGCCCGAGGGGGCCGACTCCTGGAAGACGCAACTGCTCCAAGGCGACATCGACGTGCCGCTGGCTGCCTACCTCGGCGCCGTCCATGCCGCCTGGGTGCGTCAGCCCAATCCCCGGCAAGAATTCGACGACATCGCCTTCTTCGAAGAGCTGCGCATCGACCCCTACTATCGCTTCACCGGCGAACAATATCCAGAACTCGCCGCCGCCTTCGCGCGCGGCATGGATGCTTGCCGCACCCATCGCTGGGCGCTCGTCCACGGCGACTTCAGCCCCAAGAACATCATGGCGAGTACGGGCACGGCCATGGTGCTCGACTGGGAGTGCGTCCATTGGGGCGACCCCGCCTTCGACACCGGTTTCCTGCTGAATCATCTCTTGCTCAAGAGCTTCCACCGTCCTCAGGACCGGCCGTTGCTCTCCCGCGCCGCCGTCGCCTACTATGATGCGGTGGGCGTCGTGCCCTTGGCCGACACCATGGTGCATCTGCCGCTCTTG
>JBBQQS010000541.1:0-3542 GCA_038215525.1 Bryobacterales bacterium | reverse complement strand
GTGCCGAATTGCTCGGCAATCACCAGCGGCGAATGGTTGGGCAGCATGATGCCGCCGGAGCCCACTCGGATGCGGCGAGTGCCACCGGCGAGGTGGCCAATCAGCACGGCCGTGGCGGCGCTGGCGATGCCGGCCATATTGTGGTGCTCGGCGAGCCAATAGCGGGTGAAGCCCCATTTTTCGGCGTGTTGCGCGAGGTCGAGCGAGGCGCGGAAGGAGTCGGCGATAGTGCCGTCTTCTTTGACGGCGGCTAGGTCCAGGATCGAGTATCGCGTTTCGCTCATAGGTCTTGGATGCAGCCGGCGCGGATTCGGCTACCAAATCACGCTGACCGCGTTTGTCGTGGATGAAAGGCTCCCGTGTGACCAAAGTTAAGCCCTCGTGGCGCGCTTGCGCGATAAGGAAGCTAGCTGATTCCCCGCTCGAACCGCGCGACGATCTCCGTGGCGGAGGCGCGATTCCAGGTCTCGTTCACCTGCAAAGTGAACGTGTCACCCGCCGGCGTGTGAGCGCTGATGCCGGCTTGCTCCAGGCGGCCCTGGTAAGCGGGGGCGTTGGCGCCGATGGGCTTCAGACGGAAGATGTTCGTGCCGCCGGGGATGCGTTCCACCACGAAGTTACCGTTGCGCTCGAGGGCCGCGACCACCTTCTCGCCGGTCTCGGCCGCGCGCCGCATGCGCTCCGGGAAGCCGTCGACGTAATGCAGCGACACGGCGGCGAACGGCCAGGCCCCGGGCAGCCCGCCGCCGAACATGCGGCGGGTATGATACAGGTCAGCCATCAGAGCCTTAGGGCCGGCCAGGATCGCGCCGCTCGGCGCGTTGAAGTACTTGTACATCGAAACGTAGACGGTGTCGAAAAGCGCCGTATAGTCTTGCACCGCGCGCCCCGTATAGGCGCATTCGATGAACAGGCGCGCCCCATCCAGGTGCCGCCCGATCTTGCGCTTTTGGGCCCACGCCGAAAGCTTCCGCATCGCCTCGAAATCGAACTGCTGCCCGGCCTGTCGCCGCACCGGCGTCTCGACGACCAGGGCCGAAACCGGCGTCATCACGCGGCCCAGTTGCGCGCGATTGGCGGCAGCCTCGGCTTCCGCAAGCTGATACGTCGATCGCCCTTCAGCCAGCGGCACCAGCGTCAGGCCGCTCAGCGTTTGCGCGCAATCGCCGCTGTCGTTGTAAAGATGGCTTTGTTCGGGCACCAACACCCGCCGCCCCGGCTGGGCCAGCAGGCGTACGGCGAGATGATTGGCCAAGGTGCCGGTGGGTAGCCACACCGCCGCCTCCTTGCCGAGCACCACGGCCATCTTCGCCTCCACCTCTTCGATGACGCCACCCAGCGAGTAATTATCCGGCGCGATCCGGGGTGCCAACTGTTGCATCAAGCTCGCATAACCCGCTGGACCCAGCGGAATGCCGTCGCCATAGGCATAAACCCGATTGTCCACAGGCACGGTGCTAGCAGCGGCGGCCAGCGCCACCGGCGCGGAGAGGAACCCACGACGTTTCATGTGGACGATAGTAACATCGTCAGGCGGTTTTCGACCCCCTTCATCACGGGTTCACCAGCGCGCCGAACCTTGGCCACTAAATTGCCTCTGGCATGGACACGCGTATCCGCGCAGAAAGTGAGAGAGAAGATGATTTACACGTTTTTGATCGGTTTGCTGATTGGAATTGTCGCCAAGATGTTGATGCCCGGCCGCGACCCGGGCGGATTCATCATAACCGCCATTATCGGCATCGTTGGCTCGATAGCCGGCTCGTATGTGGGGCAGATGCTCGGTTTCTACGGCCCTGGCGAGCCCGCTGGCTTCATCATGTCGGTCCTCGGCGCCATGTTGCTCCTTTGGGGTTACCGGATGCTCGCCCCGGCTAATGCCTGACACGCAAAATTTGCCGCCGCTCGAAAGAAAAAGCTGCCTAGCGTAGATAGACGAACTCATTCAAATTGAGCAAAACGTGGGCGAAGCCTTCCAGCGTTCCGGCTTGGAGATAGTCCACCGCTAAGCGGCGCTCCTCGGCTTGCGGCGGCCGGCCGAGGGCGATCTGGTAGGCGGCGTCGATCTGCGCGTTCGGCTCGATCGCGGCCTCGCGGATTCGGGCGGCGAAGAGTTTCGCTTGGCCGAGCACGAAGTCGTTGTTCATCAAGGTGAGCGCCTGCGTGGGCACGGTAGAGACGTTGCGGCCGGCGCAGGAGATGTTCTGGTCCGGCAGATCGAAGACCTCGAACATGGGGAAGGGCAGGCCGCGCTTGCGATAAACGTAGACGCTGCGACGATAAGTAGAGCCTTCGGGCTGATCCTTCCAGATGCCATGCTTCATTTGCGCCAGCACTTCGGGAGCCAAGCGTGGGAAGACGGCGGGGCCGTACAGTTCGCGATGCAAAGCGCCACTCACGGCGAGCATCTGGTCGCGCACGGCTTCGGCTTCTAACCGATGAGCACGATAGCGCCACAGGAGTAAGTTCCGCGGATCGGCGGCCAAGTTCGCCGGGTTCTCATCTTGCGAACTCCGCTGATAGGCGGCCGAAGTCAGAATCAACTTATGGAGTTTCTTAAAGCTCCAGCCGGTTTCGCGAAAATTCCTCGCCAAATAATCGAGTAACTCGGGGTGCGTCGGCGCGTCGCCCATTTTGCCGACATTGTCGAGCGAAGCGAAGAGTCCGCGGCCGAAGTGGTGGTGCCAGACGCGATTAACGATCACCCGCACGGCGGGCGAATTTTCTGGAGACACCAGCCATTCGGCCAAAGCCAGCCGGCGGCCGGAGGTGTGGCCGTTGGCCGGGGGAAGCTCCACTGGCGTTTCGGGTGCACTGGCTACGCTCGCGAAGCCGGGGCGCATTTCGGAGCCCCGATTGGCCACGTCGCCGCGATGGAGGAAGTAAGACGGCGGGGCCTGATACTTACCCTCGCCCACATGTAAGTAACTGCCGCCAGTTACGGTTTGCTTCACGCCTTTGCCCGGGGCGGGCTCATCGCCCGCCCCATCGGGCGTGTAGCGATAGTCGCCGTCGGTGATGCCCATGGCCATCGGAATTGGGGCGGGGCGTTGGCTTTCCCATTTGGCCATATCCCCGCGGAGCCCCTGTAATTTGAGATTATCGGCCGGGCTGATGATCTTCTGAATCTCGCCCGGCGTTACCGAAACGGTGCGCGTAACTTGATTAGCCAACAATACCTGGCCCGGCGTGCGTTGGGCCTCCGGAAGGGCGATCGCCTCTTGGACGTTTTTGGGAAACCGTAGGTACTTACTCGGCAGGATCCGGGCGCGGTAGGGCTGTTCCAGGTCCACGATGGCTTGGCGGAGTTGTTTCACCTCGCCGTCAATCCGCGCGTTGGCCGCCTGATACTTCGCCGCTTCCTTCGGGGCGACCAGCGGATGGTCCACTTCGACGACGCCGAATAAGGTCGCCTGCAAGCGGTAATAATCGCGCTGCGGAATCGGATCGAATTTGTGGTTATGGCAGCGGGCGCATTGGACGGTGAGCCCGAGTAAGCCGCGCCCCACGGTGGCGATCATATCGTCGAGATACTCGTACCG
>JBBQQS010000540.1:0-3551 GCA_038215525.1 Bryobacterales bacterium | reverse complement strand
GCGATCAAGGCCATCGAGCGCCGGAGCGGCCCTTTGCTCCTCATAGCGCAGTTGAAGATAAGGGTACTCGACGCAGATCTCGGCCAGGCAATCGGGGTGCGGGTGGATGAGGCTGACGGGCGGCGCGCCCAAGCGGCGCTCGGGCGGCGACTGGGGCTGCTCCATCGCGTCGAGGACGGGATCCAGCAGATTGAGCGAAAGGACGATCAGCGTTTTGGCGAACGGGTCGGCGCCTTGGAGCTTCCAGGCGAGGCGGGAGGCGTGGAGTTCGGTTTCGTCGTTGCGGGGCTGGGGTTCGAGGCGATAAAGCTCGAGGTAACGGGAGAGGCCGAGGTAGCGGATGGCATAGGGGTCCGGGTAGTCGTCGGGCAGGTGGGGGCGCTCGCCGACGGCGGGGTCGATGAAGACGACTTGGGCGCCGATCTCGCGGGCGGTGCGGACAGCTTCGGTGAAAGGGTCAGTCGGCTCCACCATGACGTAGATGTTGCTCTCGTCGTCGAGCTCATCGGGGTAGAGAACGGCCGAGACCTTTGGTAAGCGATCGATGGCTTGGAGAAAGCTCTCCTCGAGCATGACCGGCAGTTCGACGGCGACGACGGCGGGCCGCGACTTCAGTATCTCTTCGCGAACGGCTTGGGCGAACTCGACACGGCCGGGGGCGACGGGGAAGTAAGTGAAGGCGCCTCGGGTGAGGCTGCCGGCGTCAGGAAGCGCGGTGCCGGGCATAACGCAAAGCCTCGTCACCCAGGATTTCGTGCAGCGCGATCTCCAGCGCCATGCGCTCGTCGAGCGGCGAGTGGGCCGCGTGCTTCAGCTTCATGGCGTAGCGGGCAATGTTGATGCCGTCGCGCACGGTGTAGCGCTCTTCGGCGGCGTGGGCTTGCTGCAGGAAGTCGGTGACGTATTCGAGGATGTAGGGTTCGGCGAAGGGCAGGTTTTCACGCAGGATGGCGAGCTCTTCGTCGCGCTCGGGGAAGTCGATCAGGATCTGGGGCTGCAGGCGCGAGTGGATGTACTCGGGCAGGTCGAAGGTGGAGGCGTCGTCGTTCATGGTGGCGACGATGCGGAAGTTGGGATGGGCCTTGATCTTGAGGCCGGCGACGATGCTTTCGACGTAGCGGCGATTGTCGAGCAGGGGGGCGAGCGAGGCCCAGCTTTTCTCGCTCATGCGATTGCCTTCGTCCAGAATGCAGACGCCGCCGCGGAGCATGGCGCTGACGAGGGGCGAAGCGACGTAGCGCAAGCGGCCTTCGCCTTCGATGACGGGGGTGACGATGAGGTCCTCGGGGCGGGTGTCGACGGTGGCCTGCAGGATGTAGACTTCGCGATCGAGGCTTTCGGCGGCGGCATAGGCCAGGGTGGTTTTACCGACGCCGGGCTTGCCGACAAGGCGCGGGTTCATGGGCAGGTCCGCGTCGTGGATCACGAGCCAGGCGGCGAGGAGTTGACGGAGGCTTTCATCCTGGCCAACCCACTTGACGTTGATCTCGTCGGGGTGGGCGAGATGGAGGGTGATGCCATCGATGGACACGGTCATGGTTTGGTTTCTGCTTCTTCCACTTCGACGTCGCCCAAATCGGCCAACGCGGACTTCAACTGCGCGGCGTCGCCCACGGCGACGATCTGCAGGGTTTTGGGGTCGAGGTAGCGGCGCGCGACGCGGAGGACATCTTCGGGGGTGACGGCGGCAAGTTGGGCGGGGTAATGATCCCAGTAGTCGGCCGGAAACTCATAGCGATGGCGATCGGCCGCGTACTGCATGATGCGCGAGGGCTGCTCCAGCGAGAGGGCGAAGCTGGCGACAATGGAGCGCTTGGCCTCTTCGAGTTCCTGCGCCGGTACGGGCTCGTCGCGGAGGCGGCCGATCTCTTTGAAGATCTCCTTCATCGCTTCGGCGGTGGAGTTCGCCTTGATGTCGCCGCTAATCTGCCAGGGGCCGGCTTGGCGGCGGGTTTGCAACTGGCTATAGATGCCGTAGGTGAAGCCTTTCTCTTCGCGCAGATTCAGGAACAGACGGCCAGAACTGCCGCCGCCCAGGATGCGGTTGGCGATGGTGAGGGCGAAGTAGTCTTCGTGCTTGCGGTCGATGGTGAGGTTACCCATGCGCAAGGTGGTTTGCACACTGCCCGTACGATTCACCACCACCACGCGGCGGGCTTGGGCCGGGCCGGGAATGGCCGACAGCTTGGGTTCGAAGGCATGGCGTGTCCACACCATGGCCAGCAGCTTCACCTTCGACATCAGGGACGCGGTGTCGACATCGCCGGCGATCGTAAGGATGGCATTTTGCGGCGCGTAACGCTCGCGGTGCCATTTCACGAGCTGGTCGTGTGTGAGTTGAGCGAGCGATGCGGCGGTGGGCCCTTCGATGGCCATGGGGTGCGCGCCGTAGAGCGCGAGTGAGAACTTGGCGGCCACCAGATACTCGGGAGACATCAGCATTTGGGGCAGGGAGGCGAGCTCGCGTTCGCGCAGGCGGGCGAGTTCGTCTTCAGGAAAGGTGGGGTTCACCAGGACGTCCGCGGCGAGGCGGAGGGCCTTGTCGAAGGTGTCCTTCAAGGCCGTGAGTTGCATGCTGGTGCTCTCGCTGCCGTAGGAGGCGTGCACTTGAAGTGTGGCACCCAGCCTCTCAATTTCTTCGGCAATCTGGCGGCCGGTTTTGCCTTTGGTGCCTTTGTTCAGCAGTTGGGCGGTGAAGTTGGCGACGCCCACTTCCGGCATGGGCACGAACTGCTCGCCGGCGCCGTAAAGAGTGAGCTCGGCGGTGACGACTGGCGTGCGATGGTCCTCCAGGATCATCACCGTGAGACCGTTGTTGAGGCGCGCTTCGAATGGTTTGGGCAGCGAAACGCGCAGGGTTTCGGGCGATACGGGAGCGCGGTTCTTGCGCTCCACCTGCGAGAGGGGAATGTCTTTGTCGGAAGGGTCTTGAGCGAGTGTGGACATGAGGATAAGGAGTGCGGGCGACACGGTCAGGCGGCCTTTTCTTGGGCGGGGGGAAGGGTGAGCAGGGTGCGGCGGCGTTCGGGCGAAAGGTAACGCTGCGCGACCCGGAGCAGGTCAGGGGCGGTGACCTGATCGAAGAGGTCGAGCCGACGGTTGATGAAGTCGGGGTCCTGGTAGAACACCGCGTAGATGGCGAGCAAGTTGGCGCGCGTGACGGTGCTGAGCAACTGCTGGCAAATCTGGCGGCGCATGGTGAGTTTGGCTTTTTCGAGTTCCCACGGATCCACCGGTTCGGTGCGGACGCGCTCGATCTCGCGCAGTAAGGCTTGTTCGGCTTGGGCGGCGTCGGGCCCGAAGGCGGCCACGACGAGCATGCTGGGGCCGCGGCGCTCTTGGGCGAAGGCGCCGGCGGAGAGCGCTTCCTGCTTGAGTACGATTTCTTGATAGAGGCGCGAGGACTGGCCGCCAGAGAGAGTCATCGTCAGCAATTGGAGCGCCTGAAAGTCGGCTGAATTCGCGGCCGGAGCTGGATAAGCGATGTCGATGCGCGCCAGCCGGGCCAGTGGGTCAATATAGGTGCTGCGGCGTTCGTCGAGGGGTTCGGG
>JBBQQS010000539.1:0-3561 GCA_038215525.1 Bryobacterales bacterium | reverse complement strand
TCCGCCTCCGGCCAAAGTGCCGTCCATCGCGCTGCACTCAAACCAAGTGCTGCGCAATTACAAGGACATTCCGGAGGAAGGACCGATTCCCGAAGCGAAGGCGGTCGAACTCATTCGGGCTTACTACGCCGGCATTAGCTTTGCCGATGCTCAGGTGGGCCGAATCTTGAAGGCGCTCGATCGTTTGGGCCTGCGCGAAAATACCATCGTCGTCCTGGCGAGCGACGTCGGCTGGCAACTGGGCAACCATGGCTTGTGGCACAAGCATTCCAACTTTGAAAAGGCCACGCGGAATACGCTGATTGTGTCGTCGCCAGGTGCGAAGCGTCGCGGCGTCAAGAGCGACAGTCTCGTCGAACTCGTTGACCTCTATCCCACGCTGGGCCAGTTGGCCAGCCTGAACCTGCCCAAGGACCTCGAAGGCCGCAGCTTCGCGCCGCTGCTCGATGATCCGTCGCGCAAGATCAAGTCGGCCGCCTTTAGCCAATTCCCCCGCAACGTCGAGGGCGTCGGCACCGTGATGGGCTATACGATTCGCACCGAGCGCTATCGCTATACCAATTGGCGCGCGATGGACGCCGCCAAGACATTTCGGGCGGCCGAACTGTACGACTACCTAACCGACCCGCTCGAGACGAGCAACGTCGTCGACCATCCGGATTATGCCAAAACTCGCCGCAAGTTGCACTCCAAGCTCAACTCCGGCTGGCGCGCGGCTTAGCGCTAACCTAGCCCGTCGCGTCAGCGTCGGGTCACATATGACATAGTAGGGGGGCCGATGTGACCCGTCGCTCACGCGACGGGCTAGGTAATGCGGGCCAGTGCCCAGCACGCCGACTCGCTGACGGTTGGCTCAAGCGACTGGGCCAAGTGCTCCAATGGCGCACGGTAAGCCTCACGTGGTGAGTTACCCATGGCGATCGCCACGTTGCGCAGAAAGCCCTTATGTTTCGCCCGCCATACCGGACTCTGACGGTACTGCTGCCGAAACTGCTCGGCGGTCAACATGGCCATCTGCTCGAGCGCGAGCGGCTCCTGAGTCTGAAACTCCGCATCGAGCGTCACCGGCGCACGGCGATTCCAAGGGCAGACGTCCTGGCAGATGTCGCAGCCGAAAACCAGTTTCCCGAAGTGCTCGCGCAAGGCTTCTGGCGCCGGTTCGCGCGCTTCGATGGTGTGGTAGGAGATGCAACGCCTTGCGTCCACTTCCCAGCCGTGCGCACCAGCCACGGGGACAATCGCCGCCGTCGGGCAAGCGTCGATACAGCGCGTGCAGGAGCCACAGCGGTCCGGGGCCTCTTGGGACGTCGGCGGCAGTTCGAGCGACGTCAGCACCTCGCCCAGAAAGAACCAGCTCCCCGCCCCCTGGTTGATCAGGCACGTATTCTTCCCGATCCAACCGAGGCCCGCCCGCCGCGCCAGCACTCGCTCCAGCACCGGCACCGTATCGACACACACACGATAGTCATGGCCTGCGGGCAGTTCCTGCACCAGACGCTCCAGCCGCTGGCGCACCACGTCGTGATAATCGCGTCCCCAAGCATAGCGGGACACAGGACCGGAAGGCGAAGGCGTGTTGTAGAGCACCGCGGCCACGATCACCGCGCGCGCCGTGGGCAGAATTTCGCGCACATCGGCACGTTTGTGCGCGCGATGATCGGTGAGATAGCCCATGCCCGCAGCATTGCCGCGCGCCACCCAGTCGAGGTAATACGCATGTTCGGCGAGTGGCTCGGCCGAGGTGACGCCGACGAGGTCGATACCGCAACGCTGCGCCGCGGCCTTTAAGCTCGCCTCAGTCCACACGCACGCGCACCGTTTTCCGCGTTCCCGTTTGCCCCGCCACAATCTCTACTTGATTGAGCGGCACGCCGTACTCTTCGGCCAGAAACCGACGCAAAGCTTCGTTGGCTTTGCCGTTCTCCGGCACCGCCGCCACGCGGATCTTGCGGGTGCCGTCGGACATTACGCCCGCTGACTCCGTCTTCGACGCCTTGGGCACCACTTTCAGGCTCAACAGGAGGTCCGCCATCTTACTCGAAGTCGATGCTGGCGATCACCACTTGCGGCAATGCCTGGTTCCAACTCTCCGCCAAGCTATCGAAGGCCAAACGGAAGGGCTTGGTCTCGTTGGGCTTCAAGCCGCCGGTCGCCGCCCGGACGATCGGCTGGCGTTCGCGCCCGACTACTTGGCCATAAGGATCGAAGAAGATGCAGGTGATCTCCACTTGCTTCAGCGCCCGTGTCCCTTGGTTGCCGATCTTGCCTTTGATCTCGACCAACTTGGCGCCGTTAAAGGCCTCAGCCGCGGTCATCGCGATCTCGCCCAGCGCCAAGTGCTTCACGTAAGCCTTCGCCTCCGCCGTAATCTTCGCCGGTGCCACCCTAGGCGTCGGCAACGACAGCCAATAAGCCGCGCCGCCCACCAACGCCAACGCCACTAAGAGTTCGAGAACCCTACGTGCCACTAATCATCATCTCCTTAACCAACAAGGTCGGCGCCGCCATGGTGCTTTGAAATTCGAGGTCCGAACCGATCGCTTCAATCGAATTCAGCATCTCCATGAGCGTACTCGCAATCGTCACTTCGCTCACCGGGTAGGCCAACTCGCCGTTCTCGATCCACAAACCCTGCGCGCCGCACGAATAGTCGCCATTCACAATGTTGACGCCGTTGCCCAGCACTTCCGTGATGTAGAGGCCGGTGCCGGCGCGGCGAATCACTTCCTCCGCGGTCAAAGAACCCGGCTCCAGGTAAAAGTTCCCATTCTGCACGTAGGGCGCGCCCGACAAGCCGCGCCCCGCGTTGCCCGTCGATTGCAAACCGAGCTTACGGGCCGTATAGGTGTTCAACAGATAGCTCTTCAGCACGCCCTTCTCGACAATGACGGTGCGCCGCGTCGGCACGCCTTCGGCATCGAAGGGCAGCGTGCCCCACTTGCCGGGCATGGTGCCATCGTCAATGATGGTGACGTTCTCGCTCGCCACGCGCTCGCCAAGTTTGCCCGCCAGAAAACTCGAATCGCGATAGATAGCGTCGCCATCCACCGCCTCGCCGATATGGCTCAGCAGCATGCGCGCCATGCGCGGCTCAAACACGATCGCCGCCTTCTGCGTGGGCACTTTGCGCGCCCCGAGTCGCCGTAAAGTGCGCTTCGCCGCGATGATCCCGATGTTCTCCGGCGTATCGAGTTGGAGAGGACTCCGCGCGCTCGAATACCAATAGTCGCGCTCCATCGCGCCATCCAAACTCGCCACCGGCACCGCCGTTAGCGAGCACTGCGAACTGCGATAGCTGCCCGCAAAGCCGCGTGAATTCGCGAAGTAACGCCCGGAGATCCCGGAGTCGAACGAGCCGCCTTCGCTCTTGTCGATCCGCGGATCGAAGGCCAAAAATGCCGCTTCGGCGCGCCGCGCCTGCTCAATCTTGGCCGGCGTGGCGAGCGAGCCGATGCTCTCGTCAAAAAGCTGCAAATCACCGGTATGCTGCCCCAAGTCAGCACGCTCCGGCAGGCCGGCAAAAGGATCCTCGCCCGTCACCTCCGCATTGTCGACAGCGGA
>JBBQQS010000538.1:0-3575 GCA_038215525.1 Bryobacterales bacterium | reverse complement strand
GGAACTTCGGTGCCGCACTTCGGACAGATCCAGGTGAACATGCTGTTGCTATTGGTCCTTTGCTCTCACTCTAGTGTATGCTCGCCGTTAACAGACGTGTTTACCAAAAGGCTCGTTTTGTGAAGTTCCATCGGCGGTCGACTGGTACTTCGAGCCGGGTGGCCGTTTTCCCTGGCAGCTTCAACCCGCCCACGGTGGCGCACTTGGCGCTGGCCCATGCCGCCTTGGCGCACGCCGACGAAGTGGTCTTCATTTTGCCTCAGGCCTTCCCGCACAAGGACTTCTCCGGCGTCGATTTCGCCGGCCGCCTGGAACTCCTGCTCGCCGCGGCTGACCATCCGCGCTTCACCATCGCCACCACCGCCGGCGGGCTCTTCCTCGACATCGCCCACGAGCTTCGCCCCCACTATAGCGAGGCGGCCTTTCAATTTCTCTGCGGCCGCGACGCCGCCGAACGCATTCTCGATTGGCCTTATCCCGTTCTGGGCACGCTGGAGCGGATGTTCCAAGCCTTCGGCCTGCTGGTCGCCGCCCGCGCCGGCCATTACCAGCCGCCCGCCCTTTACGCCGAGGCGATCATCGCGCTCGAGCTCGAAGCGGACTTGAGCCATATCTCGGCCACCCAGGTAAGGCAACTGATCGAAGCGCAGGGCGACTGGCAATCGCTGATTCCGGCCGCCATCGCGCCCAGAGTTGCCCGGCTCTACGGGCCGCCCCGCTGATCCCGGTCGGCCGCACCGCCATGCTAGGGTAGGGCTTCCTGGCAGTCCCGATGGCCATCGAATTGCTCCACCTTGGGCGTAGCCGCTTTGGCTGCAAAGTTCGAAGGAAACGGAAATAACCATGAGCATCCAAAAGTCACCAAAAGAGCCAGCGGTCATCGAGCCGGACACCGACCAAGGTTCGGTGAATCCAGGAAATAATTTTGGCACCAGCGGAGCCTTGACTCCCGGGACCAACTTCGGTACCAATCAGACCGTCAGCCCTGGCTCCCAGAGGGCCACGCCAGAAATCGATAAGGATATCGCCCGCCTGAAGAAAGAACAGTCTTAGCCCTGCCCAATTGTGCCGATGCAGCGGAATCTTTTGCCGCAGTGGCGCCTTCCTTGGCGTCGAGACCGGCCCCGGCCCCTACCGCGGATCTCCGCATCAGACTGGAGGCGATAGAGCCTCTCATTCTCTCGCGTGGCATTGAAACTGAGGCCGAATCCGAGGCCCATCTGCGGGAGTTCCAGCGCTTGGAGACAGACTCCGAGACGATGATCGTGAAGTTCCCGGACCTTTGGGTGATCGCTTTGCGGTAAGCTACTCCGCCTCGCGGCTAAACTGGCTGAATGTTTTCGCTAAAGAGATCGCGCACAGCGACGGAGATCTCGCCGGCTCGCAAGAGGCCCCCGTCGTCGATGCGAAGGGGTTCACCATCGGCGCGATACTCCCAGGCGACTTTCTTCACAGGGTCGATCACCCAGCAGACGGGTACGCCCCAGGCATAATACTCCTCGCACTTGGCGAGCATCGCACCCACTCGGTCTTCAGGCGAGAGGATCTCGACGCAAAGTAGCGCGGGTTCGGTGGGATAGGGGCTGTCCAAATTCCGGCCGGCGACGATATCTGGGACGAGATACCGCGTGGGCGTCACCCGAACCGCGACCTCAGGCAGCGCGTCGAGCCCCAGTTTGTTCAGAATGAGCAGGAGAATCCACTGCATACGGCCGTGAGCCGACGTAGGAATGGCTTTGGGATGTAGCGCGCCTTCCCGGTATTCGCAGTTCGGCTTCTCCGTCCGTCGCAGAAACTCTTCCACCGTTGCGTTACTTTGCATAAACCACGCCTCCATACCGCCGCGCCAAACGCGTCCCCTCGGCCACGCCCAGCAAGCAAACCACCGTCGCCAGGGCGTCCGCGACCATGCCGCTGGGCGCGACTACGCTGGCGACCACGCCGTTGGTGAGACCCATCCCGGTTAGTGGATCCACAATGTGCGAATACCGCTGGCCGCCGGCCTCAAGATACTGCTCGGTATCGCCTGATGTCGACACGGCCTGCCGGCGCAGACTCACGGTGCCTTTGAGGATGCCAATCCGCCAGGTGCCATCGCCGGCCACGAGGTCGCCACTTACCGCCACCAACGCCCGCCCCTCGCCAGCGGACCGCAGCACGCGCAACGCCTCATCGCCGGCATAGCCCTTGGCGATACCCCCCAAGTCCATGCGCCGGCCCGCTGACAAACGCGCCGTCGCGATCGCCTCCGCAGACGGCAACGCGCCCGACTTCCGCGCCGCCCGCCACAGATCGAACAGCTCCGTCTGCCGCACATCGAAGCGGCCACCTGTCTCCCGAAAGAGCCGCTGCGACAGTTCCCAAGGCGGGCGCATGTCTGGGCTGATAGCGGCCGGATCGAAGTGGTTCGCCTCGCTCGCGGGCTGGTAATTCGACAGGCGCATATCCAGCTCATGAATCCGCGCGAAGGCCTGCTTCACCGCCGCCTCGGCCCGCGCTGGATTCCGCGTATCGACTTTGATCGTCACCAGAGTCCCCATGTGCGGCTCGCGAAACTCGAGCCGCTCAAAGCCCGCAGCCGCCGCTAGCAATAGCCCGCGCCGCGTCACTCGACCTCGACGCCGTTGTTCCACGCCCGGTGCATGATGGTCGCGCTCGGCACCGCCACGGGCCGCACCAGGCGGAAGCCCAATGACTGGGCATCGGTCATGTACCAAATGCTCTTGGGAATCTGCGGATCCTGCATCTTCCACGAAGGGTCACTCGCGACGCGCGCTGAACAGCTAAGCTTCTTGGCGGTATCGGTCCAGCCGCCGCCGCGCGCGACGTGCGGGTAAGGGCCCGTGCTTGGTGCCCATTCGCCCGCCGAGGTCTGCGTCGCTTTGTAAGGCGCATAGCCATCGAGCGTCCATTCCATCACGTTGCCCAGCATGTCGTGCAAGCCCCAGGCATTGGGCTGTTTCTTGCCGACCAGCTCATAACGGCCATCGGTATTCGACGAGAACCAGGCATAGTCCTTCAGATTAGCCGGCTCGGAGGAACCTGCGCGGCAAGCATACTCCCACTCGGCTTCGGTCGGCAGGCGATAGAATTGGCCGGTCTTGGCGCTTAGCCATTGGGCGTACTTGTTCGCGGCATGATGCGTCATGGAGATGGCGGGAAAACCATTCAAGCCCATGCCGAAGCTCATCTCGACGTAGGGCTTGGTGGGCCGGCTGACGCCATCGACGATGGGATCCTTTGCGGCCTTCTCGGTGTCGTCGGCAAACATGAAGAGGCGATACTCGTCCCAGGTGACTTCGGTCTTCTGCATCCAGAACGCGTCCACCTTCATCTCGCGCGACGGTAACTCGTCCTTTTCGGTACCGCCCATGGTGAACTTGCCCGCCGCAATCGGCAGCATCTCGAACGTGGCGTCGGCGCCGGGGATCGTCTGTTGATACGGCTTACCCGCAGCCGTCGCCGGCGCGGACATCACTTTGCGCCGGATCAGCGCCGTCAACGAAGCATCATCCTTGCCCGCCTTCTCCGGCAGCTTCAGTACCCGGTCCATGGGCCAGGGCGCCCCTTCGGCA
>JBBQQS010000537.1:0-3580 GCA_038215525.1 Bryobacterales bacterium | reverse complement strand
TTCCCCTACTGTGCGCGAACGGCCGCGGCGGCGCGGCGGGGCCGACCCGCTGTTTTGCTTGGCCGACCTTACATACCCCCCGGCGGCTTTGGAGTTCCTGAACGACGCGCGGCGCCGGGGGCCGCCCACGGCTTTGATCGGGATCGATCCGCCAGAGAATGTGAACCTGGACGTGACCGGCTTTGGCGCCTATATCGAGCTGCCGCCGGACCAGGAGCAGTTGAAGGAAGCCGTCAGCCGGGCCGTACGGCGTTCAAGCGGCGGTGTCTTCCAGAATCTGTGGAGCTTCCTGCCCGCCAAGGCTGGTTGTGGATGCTCCACCGTGGTGGCGCAGACCGCGCTTGAGCTCGCGCAAATGGGCAAGCGCGTCCTGGTGCTCGAATGCGACCTCCGCAGCGGCGTTATGTCGCTGATGCTCAAGGCCAAACTCTCTGGATCCATGCAGAATGCCCTCGGCGCGGTACGGGCGCAGGAGGGGCACCGTCTAAACGCGAGCCTCACCACGGTTGGCGGGGTCGACTTCCTGCTGTCGAATCGCACGCGGATGGAGCAACTGCCGGACTGGAGCGATTTTCATGGCCTGCTGGAACTCGCCATGCCCCGTTATGACCTGGTGCTGGCCGACCTGCCGGAGTTGGTGAACGAAGCGACGGCCGAGGTGGTGCTGCGTTCTCAGGGCATCTATCTTGTGTCCACCCAGGAGTTACTGGCCGTCGAGTTGGCGCCTCGCCGTTTGGCGGAACTGGCCGCCTGTGGCGTGGCATCGGAGAGCGTGAAGGTGGTGCTGAATCGCTTTCAGCGGCAGGAACTGGGCGCGCGCGAAGTGGCGGAGCACCTGGGGCGTCCCGTCGCCTTCCAGTTGCCGAACGACTACCCGGCGGTGCGACGGGCAGTCGTGGCAGGTGCGTCAGTCGATCGGGATTCGAGTTTGGGGAAAGCCTACCGGCAGGTCGCTGGCGTGCTCGCCAATGGGGGCAAGATGCCGGAGACAGAATCCGGTTGGGGGGCGTTGTTGGGGAAGCTGCGGCGCGTTGGCTAGTTGAGCGCCCGGCGCATCGAGGCGTGGCCCTGGATGGTAATCGGGCTGCCAAAGACGTTTAACACGGGCTGAAAGTTGAGACTCACCTTGACCGCGACATTCTGCGGCTCGAGCGTCGTCTCCACCCGCACCAAATCTTCCGGCAGGCCGGCCGCGAGCGACTTGACGTATTTGGTGACCGTGCTGCCGTCCACTTTCCGCGACGGACGGCTCGCCTCGAGCGATGCCCACCGGGCCCCTTCCCGCGCCAGATACGGCATCAGGTTGGTGGCGTAGACATAACGGCCGAGGTCGGCGATGGCGAGCAAGGTGATCATCAGCACCGGTAGCACCAAGGCCACTTCCAGGATGCCGCTGCCGCGGCGCGAGTCGCGTTTCATCAGTTGATCCTCACCACTGCCGTTTCTGCAACGTGGGCCGGGAAGGCCCCAGCGGGGTAACGAAACATCGGGTCCAGCGGCAGGGTCACCCGTACGCGGACATAGCTCGCCGCGCCTGGGCAACTGGCCGGATAGGGTTGCTCGGTTTCTGTACTGGGGCATTCGGAAAACCGGTCCACCGATATCTGCTTCTTTTGCCCGGGCTCCTGCGCTTCAATGGCGGCTTCAATGTCGTTGGCGGCCAGATCCGGCCCGGCAAAGCGTTCGGGATTCAGAATCACGACTTGTGCGCCAGAGCGGGTCGCATTGCCGGCGATCAGGTTGGTGGAGAAGATGCGTCCATAGTCGATGACGCCCATCACCATCACGACGAGCACCGGGAATGCCAAGGCGGTCTCAAGCAAAGCGTTGCCGCGGCGCGGGTCTCTCATTCCCCCAGCTCCGCGCGCTCATTCCGCCGCCGGGCCACGGCCCGGGCCTTCACTTCGGCCGTCGGCATGTGAAAGATGCGGAAGAAGGAGGTGGGCACATTCTGCGAAATCATCACTTCCACGGCTTCGTTGTCCCCACGGAAGTCGCCATACTGCGGCGGCGTGTTCACCGACACCTGCACCGTGTTGCGGGAGTGCGTAAAGCCGTTTAGCCGCGCCACTGACCGGGCCGCGTCCGGTGCCGCCTCGCCCCGCGCCGTCCCCATCGCCCCCGCCATGGCCGCGGTATCGGCCGCCGTCTGCATCCGGCTCTTCACCCCCGCCAGGTAGCCGGCATCCATCGCCAAACCCAAAAAGCCCACCAAAACGACGATCATAGCGCCGGTGGCCAGGAGCGCGATGCCTTTGCGTGCTTTTCTCTTCACCATTGGTACATCGGTACGGGGGGAACGTTCCTGTAGATCCCTCGGTTCGGGTCAGGTGAAAAAGATCGTCCCTCGGGTGAAGACCTGACCCGTCACAGGGGATGACTTCCATTTTTAGAAATCGTTTATCGGGGCCGAATTGCTTCAAAATTCGGTTAAGATTCCCAAAACCCCCAGTAACGGCCTGCTCTTGTGTGACAATTTGATTAAAGAAAATTAATAATTAAGGGGATCTCTCTATTGGTGTGGAAATCTCAACCGAAGTATTGTAGACTCGCGAACGAATCAGACTCGGTAGCGTTAAGGCTATGATTTTTCATAGGCTTGGCTTCCAGAGAACGAATAAGAGGAAAAATGACAATCAAACAGATAACCATGTTGTTTGCCAGTCCGTTACTGGCTGGCTGCTTGGCATTTGCCCAAGTCTCTACCGGTTCTTTAGGTGGCAACGTCTTGGACAGCAATGGCGGGAGTATTCCCGGTGCGAAGGTGACGGCCACGGCGCTGAACACGAATCTCAAAATCGAGACCATTTCGAACGACACGGGCGCCTACGCGTTCCCTTCTTTAAGGGCTGACTTCTACACCGTCTTCGTAGAAAAGACCGGCTTTAAGAGGCTGAATCGAAGCAACATTCAGGTCTTGATCGGCCAGCGCCTGGACTTGAACCTATCGCTTGAAGTGGGCGACGTCCAGCAGTCGGTCGACGTTTCGGCCGAAGCGCCCTTGCTGCAGACTTCCACGAGCGAAGTGGGCCAAAGCTTCTCTCCCAAGTTTATGAACGATATTCCGCTGTTTACGGGCGGCATCCGCAATCCGCGCGCTTTCGTTACTTTCATGCCGGGCGTTAATACCGGTGCCGAGGTGAGCATCTCGGGTTCCGGTGGCCGTGCGCAGGAGGTGCAAATTGACGGCGCTTCGGCCATCATCCCGGAATCAGGCGGTACGGTGTTCAATATGCCCGCGGCTGAAATGTTCCAGGAGTTTAAGCTTACTACCGGCTCCTACGCCGCCGAGTTAGGCCGTTTTGGCGGTGGCATCGAAACCTATGCCACCAAGAGCGGCAGCAATTGGTACCACGGTACGGCCTTCTTGAACATGCGCCGGGATATCTGGAACGCCAACGCTTGGGCGCGTAACGCGAGCACCAACCCGGCCACCAACTTTCGTCCCAAAGAGCGCCAGAACGAAATCGGCGGCGCGGGTGGCGGCCCCATCTTCATTCCAAAGGTCTACGATGGCCGCAATAAAACCTTCTTTTACTTCACCTACACCCAACGCTTGCTGCCGGCGGTGATTAGTTTC
>JBBQQS010000536.1:0-3591 GCA_038215525.1 Bryobacterales bacterium | reverse complement strand
TCGCGCTGACGCTCTCGGCCTGGCCGCTGGTCCGCAATGGCTACGGCCTCATCAACCCGCGTAGCCTCACTAAGGCCATCGCCGTCGAGCGCTGTCCTTAGCAATTGAGTTACACTGCGGCGGTGCGGAACTTACTTCTCGCTTCCCTGCTGCCGCTGTGCCTTCTAGGCCAAGCGCCCTACGACTTAGTGATTCGGAACGCCCGCGTCATGGATCCCGAAAGCGGACTGGACGCCATTCGCCAAGTGGCGGTGACCAACGGCAAGATCGCCGCCATCAGCGGGCAATCGCTCAACGGCCGTGCGCAGATCGATGCCCAGGGGCTCGTGCTCGCGCCTGGATTTATCGATCTGCACTGGCACGGCACCAACCCGGCCAGCGGGCGCTACGAACTTATGGATGGCGTCACCACGACGCTCGAGCTCGAAATCGGCGTCGCGGATCTGCCCAAGTATTACGCCGACCGCACGAATAGGTCCTATGTTAATTTCGGGGCCTCGATCGGCCATCCGCCTGTTCGCATGGCCGTGCTGGGGGACAAAGGTGAGTTTCTGCCCAGCGGCCCTGGCGGCTATCAACGCGCCACGCCCGCTGAGATCGAAGCAATGAAGCAGCGCATCGAAGCGGGCCTGCGTCAGGGCGCGCCCGCCGTCGGCTTCGGCATCGCTTACACCCACGGCGCTTCGTATGGCGAAATCATCGATATGTTTCGCCTCGCCGCCAAGTACAACGCCACGTGCCACGTCCACATGCGCGGCACGTCGAGTGCCGCCGGCGCCCAGGCGGATCGCGAACTCGGCCTGAGTGAAGTGATCGCCGCCGCCGCGATTGCCGGTGCTAAGCTCCACATCGTCCACATCAATTCGAGCGGCCAGGAAGCGACGGGGCGCTTACTCGAACTAATCGCCGACGCCCGCGCTCATGGCGTCGACGTTACTACCGAAGCGTATCCTTACACGGCCGGTGCCACGCGCATCGAATCGGCTTTGTTCGATTCCTGGATGGACAAACTCCCGGCCGATTACCAGCGGCTGCAGTGGAGCTCGACTGGCGAACGGCTGACTCGTGAAACTTTTCTCAAGTACCGTAAACAAGGCGGGCTGGTAATTATTCATGCCAACACGGAGGAGCGGGTTCGTACCGCCATCCTAAGTCCACTCACCATGATCGCCTCAGACGGCTTCGACGTCGTCGAGGGCCAAGGCCACCCGCGCTCGGCGGCTACCTTCTCGCGCGTGTTAGCGAAATATGTGCGAGAGGAGAAGTCTCTCAGCCTGATGGATGCGATTCGTAAGATGACTCTGATGCCAGCACAGCGGCTGGAAGGTCGCGTGCCCGCGATGCGGAATAAAGGACGGATCAAGGTCGGCGCCGACGCGGATCTTACGATCTTCGACCCCGCGCAAATCAAAGACCAAGCCACTTACGAGAAGCCGGCCCAATTTTCTATTGGAGTTCGGTATGTGTTACTCAACGGTCAATTCGCGGTTAAGAACGGCAAGTTACAGGAAACTATTCATGCCGGACAGCCGATCCGTGCGCCAGTTGTGAAATAGGATTTTCGCTGATCCCCGATTGGCTGCTAAACTCATCGCGTGATTCTCACCATCATCCTCAGCCTGGCGACCTTCGCCCAAGAACCCAGCATCACCCTGCCCTCCGCGCTCGACCGCGTCCTGCGCGACTATGAGAAGGCCTGGACGGCGAAGGACGGCCCGGCCCTCGCGGCACTCTTCGCCGAAGATGGATTCGTGCTCTCGTCCGGTCAGCCTATAGTCCGCGGGCGCGCCGGCATTGCGAAGCATTATCAAGGCCAAGGCGGCCCGCGCTTCCTCCGCGCCGTCGCGTTCTTCACGGAGGGCAAAACCGGCTACATCATTGGCGGCTACACCAACCAATTCAATGCACCGGACGTCGGCAAGTTCACCTTGACCCTGCGCAATTCCGGCGCACGGTGGCTAATTTTTTCGGATATGGACAATGGGAACGCCCGCGGGCCTAACTAAGTCGGCGAGGGTGTAACGGTCCAGCGTTCTCAGAAATGCGTCCAAGGCGTCCTGCAGTAAGCCCTTTAGCCGGCATTGACCGTTAATCCGGCATGTGTTTTCCGGCCCCAGGCACTCCACCAGCGCGAACCCGGACTCCGTGTAGCGCACCACCTCGCCCACGCTAATTTGAGCCGGCGGCCGGGACAGACGCAGCCCGCCGCCGCGCCCCCGTACCGTGTCCAGGTATCCGGCCCTCCCGAGGCGATGCACCACGACCATCAGGTGATTTTTGGACACGCGATGGAAGTCCGCGATTTCACCGATCGTCGCCGCCGCGGCGGGACACTCCGCCGCGTACATCAGGACTCGCAAAGCAAGATCGGACTGCCGGCTTAGTTGCATAGGAAAAGATATAGCTAGCATATTGCTTTTCAAGCCGAAACGCCATAAGATGTAAGTGATATACATCTTATGAGTCTTGCCGCAGCCATCGGCCATCGTGCCATCCACCGGGTGGTAGAGGCCTTCTACCAGCGCATCCGTACCCATGCCACCTTGGCGGGCCCCTTCGCCGAAGTGCCCGACTGGCCGCTACACCAGGAGCGACTCGTCCACTTCTGGTGGGTCGCACTCGGAGGCGAGCGCGAGCGCAGTTTCCAGTATCAAGTCGCCACGAAACACTTTGTCCACGGCTTCACCCGCGCCTTACTCGCCGACTGGATCCACCTCTTTGAGCAGACCCTTCGCGAGCAATTACCCGCTCTGCAAGCCGACGATTGGCTCGCCCTGGCCCGCCGAATGGGCGAAGGCCTGGCCAACGCCAACGACCGGATCCATGCCCGCCATCAGGAGAATCCCCATGCCCCCTTTGATTTCACTCACTCAGGAACTTACCCGGTCCGATAGCCAGGCCCGGCGCATCATTGCCACCGGTCCAGGTTGGAAGCTACTGCTCCTCGACCTTCGCCAGGGCGGCGAACTCCCCACGCACTCAGCCCCAGGGCCGATCACCGTACACTGCCTTGAAGGCCAAGCCGACTTCGCCATTGATGGCCAATGGGTCACGCTCCGCGCCGGAGACATCCAAGCCGTCGAAGCCCATATGCGCCATGCGGTGAAAGCCGCGCCGGCCGCAGTTTTGCTGGTGCACTTGATTTCAGAATAGCCAGAGACCGGTAGACCAGGCCAACCGAAGCGCTTAGCACGAGGCTTCCGCACGTTCGAAATGAGGCGGCATGATTCTTTCCGGCGTTTCAATCTCCAAACGGCTCCTGGGCACCGGAGCGGAAAGCCGATGCCCCACCTGATCAAGATAAGGCGAATAAGTTCCATCGAATCAATCAATAAACCGACTATCGCGTCACCGGATCGCCCACATCTGGTAGCTTGGTGTAGTCGATGATCTCCTTCTCCAATATCAATAAACAGTACGGCAAGCAACTGATTTTTGTCGAAGCCTCCTTTCAGCTCAACCCTGGCGAGAAGTTGGGTCTTGTGGGCCCCAATGGTGCCGGCAAAACGACGCTCTTCCGCATGGTGGTGGGTGAAGAAGAGGCCGACGAAGGCCATGTCTCCTTGCCCAAGAAGATGACCATCGGTTACT
>JBBQQS010000535.1:0-3593 GCA_038215525.1 Bryobacterales bacterium | reverse complement strand
AAATTACTCGCCCGTCAACACTTGGTCTGTGTCAACTTAATCCAACCGGAAGGGATTCGTCCGCTCTTCACGGGTCCGGCCCCCCACAATGCCGACGAGATTTATGATCGGCTGGGGGCTCATCTCTCCTGGCAGAAACTGACAGAAGCCGGCCGCGGCCTGCGGCAGCAAGGAATTCAATTCAACCTACTCGACCCTCAGCGGCTCACTTACGAGTTGATTGAACAGTATCGCTCCTTGAAGCAGAGGCAGTTACTATGATCGTGGACCTGGAGCGCTTCGTAGCTCGCGAACGGCCGTTTTGGCAGGAACTGGAATACTTACTCGGCCGGTTGGACGCGGACCCGGAGCGGACTTTGCCCATGGAGGACGCGCTACGCCTGCACTACCTCTACCAGCGCGGCGGCGCGGGGCTAGCTAAGTTGAGTGCTCTGCCCGGCGAGACCGCCTTGCGCAGCTATGTGGAGAGCCTGGTGAGCCGGGCTTACGGACAGATCCACGAAACGCGCGGTCATCATTGGGGCACCAGCGTTTGGCGCTGGTTCACCGTCAGCTTTCCCCAAGCCTTTCGGCGTCGCCGCCGGGAGTTTGCCCTCTCTGCCGGCCTATTATTCCTCGGCGCCGCCTTCGGTGCTTTCGCCCTCCGCGTAGACCCCAGCGCGAAGGACTCCCTGGTCGGCTTTGGCCATTTGAAACAGACCCCCGCCGAGCGCGTCGCGAAAGAGGAGAAGGAACAAAGCCAAAGCGACCGCATGGCCGGACGAAAGACGAGCTTTTCGGCCGAGTTAATGACCCACAATACACGCGTGGCGATCCTGACGTGCGCGTTGGGGATGACCTGGGGCTTCGGCACCACCATTAGCCTCTTCTACAACGGCGTGATCCTCGGCGCCGTGGCTTATGACTATGTACAGGCCGGCTACACGCGGTTCTTACTCGGCTGGCTGCTGCCACACGGCTCGGTAGAGATTCCAGCGATCCTGCTGGGCGGCCAAGCGGGATTCGTGCTGGCGGGCGCCTTGCTGCGCCGCCGGGAGCGCCGCCGGTTAGGCGAACGGCTGCGTCAAGTTACTCCGGACGTACTGCACTTACTCGGCGGCGTCGCGATTTTACTCGTCTGGGCCGGCATGGTAGAAGCGTTCTTCTCCCAATATCACGAACCCATTCTGCCGTACGACTTGAAGATCGCCGTTGGATTGTTGGAACTGTTTTGTCTATTTTTCTTTCTCAGCCGGGCAGGTCGCCATGCGCGCGATTGAGCCCGATGCGCTCCGCATCCGCACGCCAGAGGGAATCACCTTCAGCCTGCCGCTGGCCGGCCCCGTACGTCGCTGCCTCGCGATGATTTTGGATCTCTTCTGCGTCGGCGTCATCATGACCACCATCGGCTATCTGGTACGGGCGCTCAGCCTGGTCGGCGATGACGTGGCGGGGGCACTCTACTATCTCTTCTACTTCGTCGTGTCCACCGGCTACGGCATCTTCCTCGAATGGCGCTGGCGGGGCCAGACGGTGGGCAAGCGCGCCTTGCGGCTACGCGTCGTCGATGCTGAAGGACTGCGCTTGCGGCCCACGCAGATCGTCCTGCGCAACTTACTGCGGCCCGTGGATACGTTACCGGTATTGTACTTACTCGGCGGCGCGGTCACCTTCTTCAATCAGCGCCGGCAGCGGCTCGGCGACTTGGCCGCTGGTACCGTGGTGATCTACGAGGCCGCCATTGCGGAGCCGGATTTCACCCGCATCGCAACCGCGAAATTCAACTCGCTGAGCGCCTATCCGCACTTAGCCGCCCGCCTGCGGATGCGCGTGCCGCCCACCTGGATCGCCATTACTTTTGAAGCCCTGTTACGGCGTGACCAATTCGACCCCGCTGCGCGACTGGAGCTCTACCGCGAACTCGCCGGTCGCTTCCAGGCCGAAGCCGACTTCCCGCCCGCCGCCACCGAAGATCTCTCTGACGAGCAGTATCTGCGCAACGTGCTCGAAGTGATGGCGCGCCGCCGCTAGCGAAGTTTCTTGGCCTTCAGATACTCAATCAAAGACGCCGGATCGTCACTAATGATGGCATCGGATCCGGCGGCAACTAACTTGTCCCAATCAGCCGGTGTATTCGCCGTCCACGGGACCACCTGCAATCCAGCCTCATGCGCGACTTTCACTTTCTCCGGAGTTACTAGCTTATATTGCGGCGACACAATGGTCGCCCCCGCTTCGCGCGCCGAGGCGACAAAGTCCTGCGGCGCGAAGGCAAGCAGGGCCGAGAGCCGAATCTCCGGCGCCAGGTGTTTCATGGCTTTCAACGTACGAAAATCGAAGCTTTGCACGATCACCCGTTGCTCCAGGCCATGCTTGCGAATCATGGCTAACATCAATTCGGCGAAGCGTTCCGGAGTTGGCGTCAAGCTGGGCCGATTCGGAAAGATCTTGGTTTCGACGTTGAAATGGAACTTACCTTTTTTCGCCAAAGCGAACACCGAATCCAGCGAGGGCACGCGGGTACCGGGAATAGCTTTTTGCTTAGGAAACTCAGGGTTAGCCTTGGCACCGCAATCCCAAAGTTGCACCTGCGCATAAGTCATTTCGCGAATCGCCTTGGGCGAGCCCGCTGGACCCACGCAATGCACCGGATTCATCTCCGGATCATGCGACACCACCAGCACGTCGTCCTTGGTGACGACGACATCGAGTTCCAACACGTCCACGGCCAGGCCGATGGCGTATTCAAACGCCGGCAGGGAGTTTTCCGGCATCGCGGCGCGCGCGCCACGGTGGCCGTGCACTTCAATCTTGGCGGCGATCATCAAGGAGCAGCTTAGCAGCAGGCTCAGGGTTGTGCGCGAGGTCATCTTCAGAGGATAAACGATGCAGGTTTCAGTTCCGTTTCAGCTCAGCTGATCACACGCTGCTCGCCGTCGCGCCGGGTGAGTCGTTGACGATCGAGAAACTCAAGCAAAGGAATCGCATATTTGCGGGACACGCCGGTCCAATCCTTAAAGTCGCCGACGCTGAACCGCTGGCCGGACCTCGCCTTCAGCAATGCCTGCACTTGCTCCAGGGCCGCCGCATGATAGACAAGCTCCAGGTTGATCCGCACCAGCTTGCGATCGCGCAAAAGGGCCTGCAGCAGCGTCTTAGCACGAGTGGGGTCAATGCCCGATTGCGCCAAAACCTCATTCGTCCCCGGCACGGCGAGGCCGGCATCAGCAAAGAGCTTCTCCATCTTAGCGAGCGCAGCGGACTCATCCTCTTGCAGAACCATCCGAAACGACGTCAGCCGGAGTAAGTCGCCGGCGCTGGTGACCGACTTAGTCTCGGCGAGTAAGTACTCAAACACCACCACCGGCGACTGCGGCATTAACCGTGCGCGGGCCTCTTCCTTCGACCATCCAGGTTGCAGCGGATTCTGCGTATGAAAGTCCTTGAGCCAAGCCTGCAATTGCTCCCAGCGCGCCGCGAGCCAGGGCGGATGCAAAAGCCATGTGCCGGAAGAATCTTTTACCAACACGGGCTTCCGCGCGAGGATCTGCGCCGGCTGCTGGCCCGTCCGCGCGATGGCCGCCGTCAAGAGCAATCCTCCCGGAGATTCCTGA
>JBBQQS010000534.1:0-3611 GCA_038215525.1 Bryobacterales bacterium | reverse complement strand
CCGCTGGTAGAACTCCACCACCGAATCCACTGCCGCTCCGGTGCGCACATGCAGGTCGAGGAAGCGGGCCCTCGAGTGCGGCATCAGTCCGCGGACGACGCTCGCCCTCTGGCCGGGATAGGCCGGCAGCCAATCCGGCAGCAGGATCGAGGTCACCAGTTCGCCCCCCGGCATCAACTGGGTTTCGCTCTGCGAGCACAATTCCATCAGATAGCGCGAAAGCGCGAAGTACTGTCCGTCGCCCATGCTTTGCAGATAGAGAATTTCGCACTCGTCGTCGTAATGATCGATCTGCAACTCGAGTAGCGCCGGCGGCTCATAACGAAATTCGCCGGCGACGAAGACCGTGTAGCGCGTATGAATCAGCGTCGTCGGTCCGAAATTATTCACCGCTACCTCGAACTGCGCCATGCGGTTCTTCGTCGTGGCCACCAGCCGGTGCGTCTCACCCGGATCGCGAAACCAGCCATCGTCCGCCACTTCGAGGCCCAGGCTCGTGATGCGCTCCCGGTAATAGCCGACCACCGTTGGCAACGCGTCCGGGGTCGTATGGTCCAGGTCCACCCAGGCCGAAGCTTCCGATGGCGACGTCGGCTTCAAGCCGCGCGCACGCGCCTTAAATGGCCGCGACCCTGGATAAGGCCGCAAACACTCCGGCTCTTGCGGCGGCGGACCCATCCAACTCCGCTGCAAGCGCTCCGCATGCGGGTTACTCCCATCGGGGAGGGGAAGCGGTTCGAGTAAATTCTGCAACGGAGCGCTATGTAAGTCTACCCAGTAACTCCGGCGTTGCACTTCGTCGCGCAATTCAATCCACTTCGAGTGGAGGGCCGAAGTGAGCGTCTCGGGGGAGTCTGGCATGGGTTTAGTGCCCGGAGGGGTTAGCGGCCTGCGAGTCGTAGGCGAGCGACGCTTTGCCGGCGGGCGGCGCTTCCAGCATCTTTTCCTTGCGATAGATCAAAGTGGAGGTGTCGTAACTGGCGATTTCGAAATCGTGCCCGTGCGTAATGGCGTCCGTGGGGCAGGCCTCTACGCAGTAGCCGCAAAAAATGCAGCGGTTATAGTCGATGTTATACACCTTGGCGTATCGTTCGCCTCCCGAGATACGCAGTTGATCGGTATTCTCGGCCGCCTCAATATAAATACAATCCGCGGGGCACGCCGCGGCGCAGAGAAAGCAAGCGACACACTTCTCCAGACCGTTTTCATCGCGCTTCAAGATATGGACGCCACGATAGCGCTCCTGCAGCATCGCCGGACCATCCGGGTAGGCCTCGGTCAACGCCGGTTGCAGCATTTCGCCAAACGTGATCCCCATCCCCTTGGTGATGGTTTTTGCCGCGCTCAAAATTTCCGTGAGATTTGCCATTACTCTCCTATTATTTCACCCTTTGGCCCCCGCACCGGGAGCTAATTGTTCGAACTTCAACCAGGCCGCCAAGCGGGCACGGCTTCGCCGGCGGCAAAGATCTCGATCCCCGCCCGCGCGCCGATGGTTTCGAGGTCGGCCTTCGAAAACCCATTCACCGCTAGCGATACCATGCCATCCGGTTCCACTAAAAAAAGCGACGGCACATGGGCGATGCGATAGTCATTCGAGACCGGGTAGCCGTGGTCCTCGTCATCGAGCAGCGTCGGCACCGTCACGCTGAAGCGCGCCCGAAAGCGCTGGGTCAACACGGCATTGTCTTGTGAAATTGTGATGACACTCACTTTGTCCGACGGCAATAGACGGTTCAGGAACGGCAAAGTCATTTGGCAAACCGGGCAACTCACCTTGAAGAACACCACCAGAGCCGGCCGGCCTTGCCGCAATTGGGCGAGGCTCATCTTCCGCCCGTCAAGGTCGGGCAGCGTAAACTCGGGTGCGGGCGCCCCGTTCAAAATCATGGGCTTCTGCTTGATCACTAATCCCCTATGGTCTGTAGCTAGGCCTTCCGCGCAATCACAATCAGCGACAGACCCTTCCAGGGTAGCAGCGGATCGAGCAGACGCCAAAGCCAAACCGTCTTATCGAAAAGCTTCAAAAACACCTTACTCAGTTTTTCCACGCCCAGGGCGCGGCTGGAAATCCACCAGAAAAAGGCGCCCATCTTGTTCAGCTGAATGGTGCGCTCAATGGTGAAGCCGGCTTGCCGCGTCTGCTGCTCGATCGCTTCGCGCGTGAAGCGTTGCCGATGGCCAAGTGTGCGGTCGAGCGAGCCGAACAGCCCCGGGCCTTGCGGCAACAAAAGGACCAGCTTGCCCTGCGGCGTTAGGCACTCGTACAAACGCTCGAGCACGGCTCCTGGCTGCTCCTGATACTCCAGCACGTTGACGCACAAGGCGGACTCAAACGGCCCCTCCAAATCGGCAAAGCCCTCTGGTTTCGCCGGGTCCAAGTGCTTCACCTCCACATTCGGAGTGCGCAGGAATCGGTTCCACAGCGAATGCAGATACAACGGCTCCCGTTCCGCCACCACATAGCGACGGCGCTTGCCCATCAACTGCCCCGAGAGCGCGCCGATGCCCGCCCCGATCTCTAGCACCGTGTCGCCCAACTCCGGCCGGATCAGCCGTGTGAGCCAATTCAAATACTGCGGCGTGCCGGCCAAGTTGTTCAGGAACATGCGGCCATACGGCTGCTGATACAGGTCGTCAATCACCCAAAAGCGCAGGATCACCAGCAGCGCCTTTACGCCGTCCTTCCAGCCGATCTTCTTGCCCTCTTCATACGTCCGGCCATGGTAGGAGATGGGCACTTCATAAATTCGCAGCCGCCGTTTGGCGCACTTCATGGTGATCTCGGGCTCGAAGCCGAAACGATCCGAACGCACGGGGATGCTCTTCAAAAGGTCCGTGCGGAAGACCTTATAACAGGTCTCCATATCCGTTAGGTTCAGGTTCGAAAACATATTCGAGATCAACGTGAGATACTTGTTGATCCGCGAATGCCAGAAGGGCAGTACGCGCGTCTGCACCCCGGCCAGATAACGGGAGCCAAAGACGGCGTCGGCGTGGCCAGAAAGCAAGGGCTTCAGCAGGACGGGGTACTCGGTGGGGTCGTACTCGAGGTCGGCGTCCTGCACGATGCAGAAGTCGCCGGTCGCTTGCTCGATGGCCGAGCGCACGGCAGCGCCCTTGCCGCGATTCACCGCATGGCGAAAGAGGCGGATGCGCGGGTCACTCGCCGCCAGACGTTCGAGGATGGCGGACGTGCCGTCGGTGGAACAGTCGTCCACTATTATCAGCTCGCGGTCCATATTTTCGGGTAAAGGAGCCGCCAGAACCTGGCGCAAACTGCGCTCCGCCACTGCCCGCTCGTTGTATACCGGAATCAGAATGGAAAGCTTCACTGGATCCCTATCAGTATAGTAGGATTCGGGTTATGCCCCGCACTTCGATCGCCCTGGCTTGATATCCTGGAGGCCAAGAACGGCCCCAGCGATGAGCGATTAATTGGCGCTGATTTCTGTCGACCCTCAGGTCTGTTCCGGTAAGCCCTGTATTCGCGGCACCCGGATCTGGGTTTCCTTGTTGCTCGATTTTCTCGCCGTCGGCTCCACCATCGAGCAGATTCTGGAGGACTATCCCCATCTGCAACGCGAAGACATTTTGGCCGCTTCGGCCTA
>JBBQQS010000533.1:0-3616 GCA_038215525.1 Bryobacterales bacterium | reverse complement strand
GAATCGCCACCTCCCTAAACTGAGTAGTTATCGAGCCGATTCCGAACTTACTCTCCGCCGTCTGGCCACATCCCATTCCGATCGGGCCAACCGAGACGCCACAAATTATCCAGGTTTACATAGATGACCACGTGTGCCTCACCTTGGCCAAATTTTAGGCCAAAGCGGGCCAAACGGGGGGATTCTTGGGGCCCAAATGAGGGTAGTAAAGAGCCGATGCAAACATGCGCTGCACAATATGTGTCAAGGATAGGGGAATTTGAGGAAAAGTTATGGGAGTCCTGGAACTTTAGGGATACAAAACTAAGGTGTTTCGCTTATACTTCGTCTATTGACTTGTTTTTTCGGAGGATTAGTATGCAGTTCTTTTCTCGCTTAGTTGGCATCTTCGTGCTCGTGGCGGCGACACTCTCCGCGACTTCCATTGGAAGTTACTCCCTCGATTTCAATGGCAGTTCCATCGGTGCGGGCATCGGCAACGCCAACGCCAATATTGTCGCTGGCACGGGTAGCGAAATCTACCAGGTCGCGGGCACCCTGGATGTATACGACCTCACCACCGGTTTGCCCGTCACCGGACTACCCCTCGCCGGGGGCTTCGCGCTCCGCTTTACGAATGCCATCATTTCTTGCCAGGCCCCAGGATCCGCCTGTGGCCCTACCTTTATGACCTTCGCGGCGGTGATCTTCTTGAACCCCTCCGCTCCCGCTTCGCTCACCGGCCGCTTCGGCGTTGAAGGCAGCGGCGTCGGCGCCGGCGTCATCACCGCCATCGCCAACGACCTAGGAAACTCCAACTTCCTCACCATCGCCGATGTGTCCACCTCCGGTGCGTTCAGCGAAAGCGTCGTTGTACCCGCGTTTTTCACCGCCGGCGCCACCAACATGCAGCTGTACCTGAGCATGGCCTTACAGATCGGTTCTGGCCTCGCCGACGGTCACTCCATCACCCTGCCCGACAGCCTCTATTTCCAGATCGGCCAAACCGCTGTTCCCGAACCCGGCACCACGGCCCTCGTCGCCGGGGGCCTACTCGGCACCCTCTGGTTCCGTCGCCGTCTTAAGTAATCATCCCCAAGCCGTCGAAACGGTCTGGGGCCCGGCAGCGTCATAATAAATATGATGACCAAGACGCTGATTCTCACCATGCTGGCAGCCACATCGCTGACCGCGTCGCGTGGCACCGATCTCTATGAATCCAATCAGTTCGCCGAAGCCGAAAGCGTCCTTCGCGAAGAAGTGGCTGCGGAGCCCGATAACGCCAAGTCTTGGCTCGCCCTTGGCATGACGCTCCTCCGCCTCAACAAGATCGACGGCGCCCAGGAAGCCCTCAGGAAATCGGCCACCCTTGACCCCAACGCCTCCGAAGCCCCGCTGGGTCTCGCCGAAGCCGCCGCCCACGAAAAGAACTTCGATGAAGCCACGATCTTTGTCCAGGAGGCCGCCAAGATTAACAAGGATAGTGCCCAATTGTCCTACGTCCGAGGTGTGCTCAAGGCTGGGCAACGCGACTTCAAAGGCGCCGTCACTCTATTCGAAGAAGCCGTTGCCAAGGATGAGCGTCACGCCTATGCCCACTACTATGCCGGCCTCTCGTACAATGGACTCAAGCGGTCCGACAAGATGATCGATCACTTTCAGAAATTCATAAAACTCGCCAGTAATGCCCCCGAGGCCGACCGTGTCCAGTCGATCCTGCGGGCCACCCGGTAGCGCACCCGCCGATGGCACTCTGGCGCAGTAAGTGGATTCGCATCAGCGCCCTCGCGCTGGTCGCTTTCTTCTCGCTCGCCTGGTGGCTCCTGGATAGTGACTTTGCCCGAGGCCTTGCCTTCGCCCGCCTCCGGCAGGAACTGCGCGCGCAAGGCATCGCGCTCCAAGGCGGCAAACTCTCCTCTAACCTACTCGGTCTTACCCTTACCCTCGAGCACCTCACGCTCCGCAGCGTCGCGACGCCGGACCTTCCACCGATCGCCAAGTTAGAGCGAGCCCAACTTACTTTCAATTGGAACACGCTTTCCTCCCGCACCCTGGATCTTGACCGCGCCAACCTCACCGGCCTCGACCTTCATTTGGTCATCGACCCCGACGGCAGAACTAACATACCCCATTCCGCCCCCAGCCAAGCCGAACCGACTCCCTGGCTCATCCGGCAGTTGCTACTTACCAAAGCCAATCTCGAAGTAAGCGACCTGCGGGATAACGCCTCTTTCCGCCTCACCAACTGGGGATTAAATGTTCAAGGCTCGCCACTCACCCGTCGCCATGAACTATTTCTCGCGCCAACCGGCACAGCGGAGCTAAGCTACGGCGGCCAAACGTTGGCCCTGCCCCAAGTTACTCTCTCCGGCAAGCTAGACCCTCGGTCATTTACCATCGACAAGTTATTCCTCGCCAACGACCGATCTCGCCTCACCATCGACGGCACGGCCGCCTTCAACGGCAACTTGCAACTGCGCGCGGACACCAACCTCGACCTACCCTCCCTCGCCCGCTTTCTCGGCCGCCCCGAAACTATCGGTGGCACCCTTCAAGCCCAAGCCGTCGCCACCGGCGAACTCGCGAACCTCCGCATCGCCACTCAGGTGACGGGCAGTAAACTCACTTACGACCAACTTCCCCCTCTCAACTTTTCCGCGGCTGCCGAATACCGCGCCGCCCAGGGCCGGATCGACTTGCAGAGTTCCACCTTCGAGTCCGCCGCCGGCACCGCCTATGCCCAAGGGTTTCTTGCGCTACAAGGCGACAGTGAGTTCACCGCACGCATCGAACGCGTTCAGCTACCCGCCCAGTTAGCCTCCCGGGCCGTCATCGCCCTCACGGCCCGCTGGCCCGCTTTGCGATTCCAAAACGCCGCTCTCTCCGGCCGCGTGCAACTCATCCCCACTCAACCCGAACCCACCCCTAACCGCCTCCCCGTTACTGCGGACATCGCCCTCAGCGGCAATCTAAGTCGCCTCAAAGTCGACTTACTCTCTGCCTCCGCCGCCGGCGCCGAAGCCTTCGGTACCGTCTACTTGACTGACCGCCAGAAACTGGACGGCACGCTCACCGCCGGCTCCAACAGCCTGGCCAAGGTCCTGCGGCAAGCCAAGTATGCGGGCCCACCCGTCGATGGCCATGCCGCCGCGCAAGTAATGCTCAGCGGTACCCTCGATTCGCCTCTCGTAGCCGCCGACCTCACCGTCGAAGACCTCGGAATCTCCACCGTCAAGAATGCCAACCTCCAAGCGCACTTGACTTACCAGGATCAACTGGTTTCCCTCACCGGGCTCAACGCGAGGTGGAAAGGCCAAACCCTCCTGGCCGACGGCACCTTCCACTTAGGCGATCACCGCCTGGAAGGGGCGGCGCGCACGGACGGCGTACGCCTCGAGAAACTCGTAACCGGCGCCGCGTCCGGACCGTTACAAGCGGAAGCCACCATTACCGGTACGCTTGAGCATCCACAGGCCGCGATCCACCTCGCCGGAACTGGACTTCGGGCTGATTCTGAATCACTCGGAAACTTAGAGGCACAAGCCGTGCTTGAGGACACGCTGCTGCGAGTCACCCAGTTCCAGCTTCCGCAACTCGGCCTCGTCGCTACTGGAACCTATCGACTCTCCGACGGCAC
>JBBQQS010000532.1:0-3618 GCA_038215525.1 Bryobacterales bacterium | reverse complement strand
TGGACATCACACCCTTGCGCGAGACCGCCACTGAGCCTCATCAAACCGACGACCCCGCCATCTGGGTGAACCCCAGGGCGCCGCATGAGAGCTTCATCTTCGGGACCGTCAAGATGGCGGCTCCCGACGGTGCCATCGCGGTCTACCGCCTGGACGGCTCGCCGGTGATGCGCATCGCCAACGTGGATCGCCCGAACAATATCGATGTAGCCTACGGTCTCACCGTCGGTAACCGCGAAATCGATATCGCCGTCGCCACTGAGCGCAACAAGAGCCGGCTCCGCGTCTTTGAAGTTGTGCCGGGAACAGGGCTCAGGGACCTGGCCGCTCTTCCTGTGTTTGTCGGCGAAACAGGCGCGCGCGGCCAGCCGATGGGCATTGCCATGTATACGCGGAAGTCTGACCGGGCGCTGTTTGCCATTGTCAGCCGCAAGTCCGGTCCCAGCGGCACGTACCTTTGGCAGTACCGGATCTCGGCGAACCAGGCCGGGGTCCTGATGGCCGAAAAGGTCCGTGAATTTGGTATTTACAGCGGCTCGAAGGAGATCGAAGCGGTTGCCATCGACGCCGAGCGCGAGCACGTCTATTACTCCGATGAGGGAGCCGGCATCCGCAAGTATCACGCCAATCCGGCACACCCCCAGGCCGCCACAGAGCTGGCCCTGTTTGCGCAAACCGGGTGGAAGGGCGACCGGGAAGGTATCGCCGTGCATGGCCGCTACATCGTCGCTACAGACCAGCAGCATCCCAATTCGGAGTTCCACGTCTTCCACCGTGATACCCTGCGGGAACTCGGCGTCTTCCGCATTGGGGCCGACACGACGGATGGCATCGACATCTCCTCCAACGGGCTGTTTGTCGCCATGAACGACAGTCGCCACAACTTCATCCTCGCCGAGTGGAGCCACATCGAAACCGCGTTAAAACTGAAGCCCTAGCAGTTCCTGGTAGTTGTCATGATTTTGTGACACAAGTGCGATGCCGTTGTATCCAAATACTACTAACCTGATGTTTAAATGTACAAGGTCTCCAGAGCATTCGCTCTATTTCTCTGCCTTGCTGGCGCAGCTTTGGCCCAGGTAGATCGCGCGACCCTCGCCGGGACGGTTACTGACCCTTCCGGGGGAGCAATCGAAGGCGCGAGCATCAGTGTCGATTCCGGCACCACTGGTTTTCACCGCGAAATGCTCACCGTTGGAGGAGCTTTCCAGCTGCTGGCCTTACCTCCGGGCAGCTACCGTATTACCATCACCAAGCCAAACTTCAATACCTCCAAATTTGAGAATGTCGTTCTCACGGTCGGACAATCGCGCACCCTCGACGTGCAGTTGACGGTGGGCGCCATTTCCACCGCGATTGAGGTGGCAGCCGACATCACTCCGCTGGAGCAGAAGAACGCCGAGATCGGGTCCGTCATTGGCGAGCAGCAGATCCGGAACATCCCGCTGAACGGCCGCCACTGGGCGTCGCTGATGATGCTGGCACCGGGCGCGGTAAACGTGGGCGAAGGCAATCAGAACAGTATTCGCTTCTTCGGACGCCCCCGCGACGACAACAACTGGACCTTTGACGGGGTCGACGCCACCGGCATTAAAGATCCTCGCCAGGAAGGCAACCTCCGCCTGGTCATTTCCACCGATTCCATCGCCGAGTTTCGCGTCAACTCGCTGCCATTCACCGCGGAAGGTGGTGTGGGCGGCGGGGCTCAGGTGAACCTTGTCTCCAAAACCGGCTCGAATCAGTTTCACGGATCTGTCTTCGAGTTCTTCCGCAACTCCAAACTCGATGCCCGGCGTCCTTTCGATGGCGCGAACCCGCCGCCCTTCCGCCTGAACCAGTTTGGAGGCAATATCGGTGGTCCCATTCGCAAGGACCGCACCTTCTTCTTCGCCAACTATGAGGGGCTCTTCCAGCGCCTCACCGTTTCCCGTGCCGATGGGCTTGTCCCCTCCGCCTCCTTCCGCCAGCGCACTCCGGCGGCACTCCAAAGCCTGATCAACCTGTATCCGGTCGGCAACGCCCCGGGCGCCAACGCCAACGTCGACCGCCTGATCGCCCAAACCCCCGAGCGACGCGACGAACATTCCGGCATGGCCCGAGTCGACCACCGCATTAGCGACAAGCACAGCGTGTTCTTCCGCTTCGCAATGACCGACGGCCTGGTCAGCCTGATTCGCAACGGCCTTTTAGAAACCCGCGATTCCTACATCCGTCCCACCAACGTCACCGCCCAGTGGCAGCAGGTTTGGAGCCCGAGGATGGTGAATGAAGTCAAGTTTGGCTTCAACCGCTCCGCGCTCACCCGGAACGATGTGGGGCGCATCCCGGAAGGTGTCTCCATCCCCGGCTTTACCTCCTCGCAGCCGACGTCCTACATCATCGAAAAGCCGAGCGCCTACTCCATCGTTGACAACCTTTCCTGGATCCGGGGTCGCCACACCCTGAAGTTCGGCGGCGAGATTCGACGAATCCACCTCAACGTCGGCAACGGGCCGGCCACCAGCGTCTCCTTCGCCAACATTGATGCGTTCCTGCGCAACTCGCTGAACAGCGTTTCCATCGGCAGCCGCCTGGATACGGTGGGCGTCCGCCGGACTTTCTACTCCGGCTACCTGCAGGATGAGATCCGCTTCAGCCCGGAACTCACGCTCAACCTCGGCCTGCGCTACGAAACGTACACCGTGTCGGAAGACGTCTACGGCCGCGGCCGCGTCTTCGACTTCGTCCGCTGCAAGGGCTTCTGCCCCGCGGGCACTCCCTGGTTTTTCAGCGACAACGACAACATCGCGCCACGCATTTCTCTCGCCTGGACTCCGAAGGCCCTCGGCGGCAAAACCGTCATCCGCACCGGCTATGGCCGCTACTTCGGTCCCGGGCAGAACGACGACGTAACGGCCGCCATCGACAGCCTGCCGGAGAACCTTTCGCTCTCGGCAGCGGACGCGCCGACGCTCAGCTATCCGATTTCGCCGTTCCTGGCTCAACTTCGCGGGCAGGGACAAACTCCGCGCAGCGTTCAGCGCGATCGCAAGGAGCCGGAATCCCAGATGTGGACCTTCTCGATCCAGCGGGAACTTCCCGGCAGCATGGTGGCTCAGGTTGCTTATGTGGGCAACGTTGGCCGCAATCAGCTCACCCGGACCTATGTGAATACGCTCGACCCCGGCACGCGGACCCGCCCCTTGTCCGCCTTCGGACAGGTGGATGAAAAACGCTTCGACGGCAACACCAGTTTCAATGGCCTGCAGTCCTCACTGACGCGTTCGTTCTCCAAAGGCTTCCTCTTCCAGGCTCAGTACATGTGGGGACACGCCATCAGCGACAATGCCGGCTCCGGCGAAGGCGGCCAGATCCAGAACGTGGCGTGCCGCGCGTGCGACCGTGGCGATGCCGATTACGACATCCGCCACACATTCACCGCCAACACGGTCTACCAGCTTCCCTTCGCCCGCGCCCGCTGGTACGGCGGCTGGGACTTGAGCAGCATTGTTACCGCCCGTACCGGCTCGCCTTTTAGCGTCTCCATCGCGCGTAACGCGGCCACGGTTCCCTCCGGCCAGACCCAGAATCAGCGCGCCGATTATCTCGGCGGCGACCCCTATGCCACCAACAGGGGAC